>JAHDBT010000547.1 GCA_020630215.1 Bacteroidota bacterium | reverse complement strand
TCTACGTACAGGTTCTACCCAATACCAGCCTACTGTGGAGGCGGAATTAGGATCGGTACTATCGCAATAAACATAACAAGTGTACCAGCCGCTTGCTAGGTTATTTACGGTGAGGATGTTGGAAGTTGTGCCACTTGCTACTAGCAGGCTATCCACATTATAAAGTTCGTAATTGTAAGGGAGGCAACCGATTACATTGTTGGCCAAGGTGAGTTCGATACTACCGCTGTTGCCGCCTGTATCGGGCGTAATGCTGTTGTTTACAATGTTGATGGTGTTGCCTGGTTCAAAGACGTTGCTGTTCATGTTGAACAGTTCGCCGATGCAGTGGTTTTGGTTGATGCTTACTAGTTCCCAACTTGCATTATCGGCATAAAGGAGGGTTACTAGTGCGCCTGGGGTGTCGGGGATGCCATCCTCATCTGTATCTACTAGTTGTTCCGTAATAATTTGGCGGACGTAGCCTTCTGTTTGCCATTCTAAATTGTAGGGAGAAGTGCCGCCCCATATGGCAACGGTGGCGGTTTGGTAGCCGCTGATATTGAATACGATTGGGGAATTGTTTAGGAGCTGAATGTTGTAATTTAGGGCGTTGATGTCGATAGTGGAGTTGCTACAATCGCAGTTGTTTGGGCCTTGGCCTATTTGTAGGTGCAGGGTGTCTGTTGCTTCGCCGCCTGCACCGATTGGGGAACTGGCGGTGATGATTAAATCGACCGTTCCTTGTAGTAAATCGTTTTCGCTTGGGAAATAAGTTGTGCTACTTGTATTAGGGTTTTCAAAAGTACCATCGCCTAAAGTTGTCCATTGGGGATTGATGCCATCGTTAATTTCTGCACTTAGCGAAACGTAGGAACTTCCGTTACAGATGTAGGCGGTTGGCGCAATAACAACAGGTGGCATTGGCAACTCCTGCACCATTGTATTTAGGGTGGTGTTGGTGATGATAGCAGGGTTTAAATCGAAATAGATATTGGCGGTATTGTTGATGGGACTAAAATCTTCTGCATCTTGTTTGGCTAGTATTTTATAGCGCACAAAACCATGACTTTTAAGTTCGTTTGTAGTGCTATCTGGTAGAAGGATATTGGGGAAATTAAAAGTTAGTGCCCCTGTTGCTGCTAGGCTGGTTTCTACGTTGTGGCTGCTTGCTACTAGCTCGAAGGTTTGCAAATCTAGGTTGGGCGAAAGTTGATCGGTGATGCGTACATGGAAGGCGGTGTCGTTTCCTGTGTTTTGGAAACGGATGGTGTAGTCGAGGGTATCTTGGAATTGGGTAAAATGGTCTTGCCAGATACCTGTGGGTTGTACTAGTTTGTCGTTGGGGTCGTAGGAACAGAGTAAAATGGAAGTCCAATAATCAGCATCTAATACTCGGTAATCGTTTGCGGTTTCGTCGTATTCGTAAATGGTGGCATCGAAGGCTAATTCTTCACCGATAAAATCGGCATTGGGCATTTTTAAAATGATTTTTATGGTTTGACTTTGCAAGGGTAATAGTGCATCTATTTCCCAAAAATAGGTATCATTTTCAATATCATCTGGCGATACATAAGCATACTGAAATTCTGTTAGTTCATCTATATTTAGTTCTAGCAAGCCACTAAACATTTCGGTTCCTGTGTTGGTGTAATTTAACCAAAAGGTTACGTCTTGATTGCATCTTGTAGGGGCGGATGTTAAGTTAATTTCTCCACTAATATTAGCAACGTCTTCGGATGGATAGATGCCGAAATAAACATTGGCGGTACTATTTTCCTCGCTAATTGTTACGGTTTGTGTTGAAGGAGTTGAAGCGATCCAATTGGTTGGCACTTCATAATTTAGGTCATAATCGCCAGTAGCACTGTAATTAATTATCACGCCATCTTCATTCGTAATATTAATTATTTCTTCGGGGTATAAGTTTACGTTTTGGTTGAGTAAACCATATTCTTCTTCTACATCATCAAAAACGCCATTCTGGTTAAAATCGTAAAAACAAGTGGCTAAAATTTTAAAGGGGTGGGTCAGGTAGTTTTCGTACCAAGCTATTTTATCTGTAATCCATGATGATGATAAAATATCTATATCGTTATCATTATCTATATCTGCTACGCAAGCTCCAAACGAAGTTGGCGGCTCTATTACAATCGCTTGTTCTACGCCAAAATTTCCTAAGCCATCATTTTCGTACCATACTATTTTGGTTCCCGCAATACTCGCAACCATATCCGCATCACCATCATTATCTAAATCCTTAGCTTTTATACCATTTATATTTTCATTGCTTTCTACAATCACTTGTTCCTCAAAAAACTCTCCTGCTCCATTATTAATATACCAGGTTATCTGATTTAAGTATCTACCTAACACATCTTTATCTCCATCATTATCTACATCTTCAATTTGAACAAAATAGGCTGCATTATTATTACTATCAATAATTTGCTCGTCGCCAAACTCTTCCAATCCATTGTTTTCATACCAAGCTATTTTATACCCAAAGTCTAAGCCAGATACCAATAAAATATCTATGTCACTATCATTATCCATATCAAACGAATGAATACGTTTTACATAATCCCCATTCGTTGAAATTAATTGCTGATAGGCAAAGCCTCCTAATCCATCATTCTCAAGCCAAGCTATTTCGTCGTCCCCAGAAACTTTTGATAGGATATCCAGATCTCCGTCCTTATCTAGGTCGAATGCATAAGTATGTCCAGGGATATTTATGGTATTTGAAATGACTTGTTCTTCACTAAATCCTCCTGTTCCATCATTTTCATACCAAGTTATTTTATCTTCTCCCGCAGAAGATGACAACACATCTATATCACCATCATTATCTAGATCCGCAGGATATGCACTATTTTCATATTCGCCATTAGCCACAATAATTTGTTCTTCGCCAAAATTACCTAATCCGTCATTAGGATACCAAGCTGTTTTATGATCAAATCTAGAAGTAGATAAGATATCTATATCGCCATCATTATCTAGGTCTGCGGTACTAATTCCGCTTACTCCATCGGCACCAGTAGTAACGGCTTGTTGTTCCTCAAAAATGCCCAGTCCATCATTTTTATGCCAAGTAATTTTATTATCTCCCGAAGAAGCCGATATGACATCTATTAACTCGTCATTATCTATATCTGTTATATGAATAAAACTTCTCCCTTCTGCATTGTTGGCAATAATTTGCTCTTCGCCAAATGCTCCTAAACCATCATTTTCGTACCAAGTTACTCTGCTTCCCCAAGCATTTGCGGCTAAAATATCCATATCGCCATCATTATCTATATCTGTAGCAGCTACATCGCTTACTGTGTACATTTCATCTGTAATAAGCTGTTCTTGCCCAAAACCGCCAAGTCCATCATTCGAAGACCAAACTACTTTATCATCATAGTTTGTGCTTGCTAAAATATCCTTATCACCATCATTATCTAAATCAGCAGTATAAATAGCATGGATTCTGTAATCGGATGAAATGATTTGTTTATCTCCAAATTCACCCGTGCCATCATTGGCCAACCAAGCTATTTCATTATTATCAAGTGCTGTATATAAAACATCCATATCGCCATCATCATCGAAATCCTCTGCATAAACAAGCCATGCTGTACTAGCGAACGAAATAACTTGTTGCGTGCCAAATTCTCCTGTTCCATCATTTTCATACCAAGCTATTTTATCATCAGATGATGATGCCGATAATACATCCATATCACCATCATTATCTAGGTCGGTGGCATATACAGCCTGTGCGCCATTAGCATTAGTTGTAATGATTTGTTGATCGCCAAAATTGCCTAGTCCATCATTACGATACCAAGCTATTTTGTTATCATAAAAAGAGGCCGACACAACATCGGGATCACCATCACTATCTATATCTGCAACATGTAGGGAGTTAGCATAGTCTGCATTGTTTGTAATTACTTTTTGTTGCCCAAAATTTCCTAATCCATCATTTTCGTACCACGCTATTTTATCATCTCCAGACGATGCTGACAAAATATCCATATCACCATCGCCGTCTAAATCTGCTGCAAATACATCTGTTAGTTCTAATGTTAGTGGCGTAATTATTTGCTGCTCGCCAAAAACTACTTGCCCAAAAGTTGTTTGGGGGTAACAAAAAAGGAAGATTAAAGTAAGGGTAATTAGATTGGTTTTTAAGGTTTTCATAATTGATAAATTTTAAGAATTAAACAAAAACGACTTGTAGAAACGCAATGCATTGCGTTTCTACCAAGACAAATTTAATCGCCAGTTTGTATTAGGATAAACATTCAACCGTATAGATTGAACAAAAATACAAGTAAACACTAAGGTCTAGGTTTGGGTTCTTCCCTAACAAACACCAATTTCTCCGTATAAACTTCGCCTGCGCTAGTCACCATTTTCACCAAATACAAGCCATTACTCAGCCCCTCCCCTTTTAAGGAAATATGGTTGGGTTGATTGGCTTCTACGGCTCCATCAAACAAGGTTTTTATTAACTGTCCATCTATAGAGAAGAGTTGGATTTTTGTTTTTTCGTTGCTTGGGAGTTGATAAG
>JAHDBT010000546.1 GCA_020630215.1 Bacteroidota bacterium | reverse complement strand
ATATTAAAGTATATCAGCCCCCAAATATCTTAGAACTAGGAAAATTGCGATTTGGTAATTGATTATTATTTAAAATTTGATGATTAATATTATACCCTTTTCAACCACCAATGCAAGGTTGCTAACCGCCATACGAGCATGGAGTTTTTATTGTTGCCATTGTGGTAATCGGCCATAAGGACTTTTACTTTTTTGCGGTCGAGCATGGCTAGTAAGGAGTAATCAAAATCTAGGAGGTGTTTTAGGGGACCTCGTAGCCATTTTACTTCGCCAGGGGTTACAAAACCTTTTTTATCGGTGCGTTCTACGATGGCTTTGGGGAGGATGGATTGCATACTTTGGCGCAGAATGTATTTGGTGATGCCCTTGTTTATTTTGTCGTCGTCTTTTAATGTAAAAGCGTATTCTACTAGGCGATGGTCTAAAAATGGCACCCTCGATTCGATGGAGAAAGCCATAGAATTGCGGTCTTCGTAATGTAGTAGGCTTGGCAATAGGGTGTTGAACAATAGTTGGTATAAAAATTTATCGAGGCGGCTGTTGCCTTTGTCTGCTAGTTGAAAAGGGATTTGCTCGGCAGGCAGGATACTCATATAAGGATAAAACTTTTGGTATTCCAATTTGTATAATGCTTGCTCGTTCATTACACTGGTTAGGCTGCTTTTTAGTCCTAAATCAACGGTTTTTTTGAGGCTAAATCCTTGCATTTTTTTATGCTGATTTAAGCCACTTATCATCTGAATAAATTTTACTTGTTTTAACAAGCCGCCAAACAATCGGTAAAATCCATGCATATAACCTGCTAGGTATTCGTCGGAACCTTGCCCGTCTATTAACACTTTCATGTTGTGTTTACCAGCCAATTGCATCACAAAATATTGCGACACGGGCGAGGAACCAGGCAATGGTACATCCATGTGGTAGAAACAACGTGCTATGCTTTCTTGTAAATCGGTATTGGTTGGCGAATGGTAGTTGGGTATTAGGTTTGGGTATTTATTGGTAACGGCCTCAGCAAAGGGGCGTTCGTCTACTTCGTTTTTACCATCGTAGTAAATGGTAAAGGTTTTAAATTTGGTGTCTGGAAAAAAAGTACCTACAGCCGATGCAATAGCCGAACTGTCGATGCCTCCGCTTAAACAACCGCCTACTTCTACGTCGCTACGCATGTGTTGCTGCATACTGCGCTTAAATAATTCGTAAAAATCGTGTGTTTTTTCTTCCCAACTTTTAGTGGCATTGCTAGGCGCATTAAAATCAACATCCCAGTATTTTTGAATGTGGACTTGCCCGTTTTTAAATAACAAATTACTAGCGGCAGGCAAACTTTGAATGACTTTAAAATAGGTTTCGTTTTGGTAGTGTACCCATCCTAATTGCAGGCCTCGGCTAATTTGTTGGAGGTTGGGGGTGTTGGTAAATAGCGGACTTAATTTAAGGGGTTTGTATTCTGATGCGAAATAAAATCGGTCGCCTTGGTGGATATAATACAGGGGTTTGATACCAAATCTATCGCGAGAGCAGAAGAGTTCTTTTTTGGTTTTATCCCAGATGGCAAATGCCCACATGCCCATAAAATATTGCACACAATTACTGCCCCAATGTTTGTAAGCGGCTAGTAGCACTTCCGTATCAGAAGCAGTATGAAATTGATAGCCTTCCTTTTGTAGTTTTGCTCTTACTTCTATATAGTTGTAGATTTCGCCGTTAAAAATCAGCATTAAATCTTGGTAAGGCATGGGTTGATTGGCCTCGTCGGTGAGGTCGATAATACTTAGGCGGTTGTGTCCTAGTACTAATGGGGCATTTTCACCTCTCCATTGACTGGTATTGTCTGGCCCTCGATGCTGCGTGCTTTTGAGCATTTTTTGCATCAGGTGAAGGGCGTTTTCCTTGTTTAATTGAGGATCGTTAAATCCAGCTATTCCACACATGGATTGTTTTTTTTGTAGAAGGTATTTTTGTAGAAGGTAGAAGGTACTTTTGTAGTGGCTTTTACATCAACTCACCTAAAATAAACTAAATTCCCACAAGCTTTAAAGCATCAATTTTACTAGTAATAGGAGGCCGCAAAGCCCCAAAAACTTAGTCCAACTCCGTGAAAAACTCTGTGCGACTCAGTGGGACCTTTACACAAGCATTGTTTAGAACAATTAATTTAGCGGCAACTTATGGGGATCTTTTACCCAATTACTTTTTCTTGGTTAAGCGAATAATGTCGTCTAATACGCTAGGGTCGCTAGGGCGTTTGGCAGATTGTTCTACGATATTGCCTTTTTTATCCATTAGCATATAACGTGGAATGCTGTTGATTTGGAAATAACGAGTTACCTCCGAACTCCAACCGCCAGGAGATAATCCATGCTTGCCTTCTAGTTCGTACTTTTCGATTGCACCTTTCCAGTTTTCTTCCTTGTCATCAATAGAAATATAGAGGAATACAACTTTTTTCTTTTGTTTTTTAGAGAGTTTCTTTTTCAATTCTTTAGCGTGAGGAAACTGCTTGCGGCAAGGTCCGCACCAACTGGCCCAAAAGTCGATGTATACGACTTTTCCTTTTAAATCGTCGAAACCAAATTCGTTGCCATCTAGGTCAGTTAGGACGGGTCCGGCACTGTTTGATTTTTTGCCGCCTTTGCCGCCTGTTTCTGCTTCTGCTACCACTTCGGTGTTCATCCATTCTTGGTGATTGGCTAATACTACTTTGGCGTAGTCGCCTTTTTTATCGCCTTTTTCTAGTAGATTGTAGAGGCGTTTTGCCATATCGGGTTTTACTTTGGCAGCATATTTATTTAAAAAATGCCCCATCACAAAAGCATACGATTCGCCTTTTAGTTGTTCTCTGGCGGTAATTTGCTTCATATCTAAAGACGTATCGTGGCTGGTAAACTTGTTAAAGTCGTTGTTTTTAGAGGTAAAATAGGTGATGTAATGGATTAAAAAGCTGCGGTATTGTTCTGCAACCATTGCCTTTGGCTCGCTGGTTAACTCTTGCGTCATTTCATCGGCAATTAGGCTAGGGAGGCGTTGTACCATGGTAATTTTATTACTAGCATTGGCTCTTACAATAGGATAGCTGATGAGGTAATTGTAATAATTGTAACGAATGGTGTATTTAACATACTGCTTAAAATCTTCCGAAAAACCAGCATAGTCGGCATGTTCTTGAAAAAACTTTTTTTGTTCTCTGTTATTGGTAAACAACCACATTTCTAGTGCATCAACATTTTCGCTTTTCATTTTGGCTGCTACCTTTTCCTTGTTGTAATTATCGGGATATTGGTTGTGCAATGCTTGTAAAAATTGGTTGTGCTTGGCTGCTTTACCTTTGCTTTCAAACTGCACCGTTCCTGCTAGGGAATCGGGCGAGAAGTTTATTTGTAAATCATCGCCAGGTTCTAGGTATAAAGCTATTTGCGCTCCTTTGTAAACAAAATCAATTACCTCATTTTTGGTAATCGCTAAACTGTGTTTAAAGGCTTCCTCTTTAATCGGTACTAACTCCCCTTCTACTTCTTGTTGGATATTGGTTGGGTCGAATATAATTTTCACATTGCCCGATTCGATGCCCTCGGCTTTACCCGAAATAGTCGCTTTATCTTGCGCTTGTAATGTTAGGGTAAAAGCGGTTGTACTTAGCATGAAAGTACAAATGAGCATAGGAAAAAAAAATCTGCTTATTGTATGCATATTAATTAAGTTCTTATTTTTTGATTGGTGGTAAATGGTAGTTGGTACATGGAAGTCGGTACTTGGACGGGTTCGCTTTGCTTCCCCAGACTAATAACGCACAGCATCAACTCCTATTATACGTGCATTGGGTTGATAAATAACAAAATCATCGACATTAATGTTGCCATCCAAATTACAATCGCTTGTTAAGTAACTGGTAGTTTGGGCAACAGGAGCGAGTAGGTGTTAAAATCAAATACATTAATAGTGCCATTCCCATCTACATTGCCTTTAAACATGGCATATTTTCCGTCTGGTATCATTTTATTTACTTGTGTCCTAGTGTGTTGGTCATATTGGCAGTAAAACTAAGAGGTTAATTGAAGCAGCTTTGTGGAGCTATTGATGTAATTGCGCTATAAAATTACGGAGAAAAGATAACATAGTAGTAGAGACAAAACTATTTTCCTATTGTTGGTAAAATGGTTTACATAAACTAGCCAAGTACTATATATATCATAGTGTTTATGCTATTTTTCGTGTACCTTTTCTTCAATGTCTAACTTTACTAATTCCCAATATTTTCCGTATAAACATATAGGCTCAAAATCATTTTCTGCTTTATCGAAATTTACCAACTGGCTTTTTATCTCTTCTACTGTATAAGCGTATGGATTTCGTTTTATATAAAACTCAAGCATTTCATTTATTGAAAAATGTTCTAATAAAGCATGTATATCCCAAAAGTCTTTTTTCCTCCCACCATTCCCTATCACCTCTAATTTCATAGCTGCAATTTCCTCCAGTTGAGACAATCTAATATTATGCATATTTATTATAGGATAAACAAAAGAATCTGTATAAAATAAATCAAGTTTGACAATGTTTTTTT
>JAHDBT010000545.1 GCA_020630215.1 Bacteroidota bacterium | reverse complement strand
AAAACGGCGTAGGAAAAATAACCCTTAATCGCCCCGAAAAATACAACAGCTTTAATATTCCGATGGGCAAGCAATGCCAAGATAGTTTGGATGCTTGTGCTAACGATCCTGCTGTACGAGCGGTGTTGTTGACAGGGACTGGTAAAGCTTTTTGTGCAGGACAAGATTTACAAGAAGCCATCGCCCCCGAACCAGGTATTGAAGCAATTGTTGCAACAACTTATAACCCGATTATTCAAAAAATTAGGGCCATTCCCAAACCTGTTGTAGCAGCTATTAATGGGGTAGCCGCAGGTGCAGGAGCAAATATTGCCTTAGCCTGCGATATTACCCTAGCCGCCGAAACCGCTACCTTTATACAAGCCTTTAGCAAAATTGGATTAATACCAGATAGTGCTGGCACGTTTTTTTTACCACGAATTATTGGTTTACAAAAAGCTACTGCCTTGATGATGTTAGGCGATAAGGTAACTGCTGCCCAAGCCGAACAGCTAGGCATGATTTACCAAGTACACCCCGCTGACACCCTCCTAGTAACCGCCACTAAATTAGCCGAAAAATTAGCCCAAATGCCCACCAAAGGATTAGGGTATACCAAACAATTGCTCAACGAAAGTTTTAATAATAATTTACAAGAACAACTTGCCCTAGAACAAAAATTACAAGCTGCCGCTGGTGCTACTTATGATTATCAGGAAGGAGTAAATGCCTTTTTGGAGAAAAGGAAACCTGTTTTTAAGGGGAAGTAATCAGCCAATTAATGAATGAATTTAGAGGGATTTCGTTACCCTATTCAATGAGTTCAGCTAAATTCGTTGAATACGGCTAACAAATTTCCATTTTTGCTTCCCCCCCCCCTAAAGAAATTTACTAAAACTGTTTTTTAAAACAACATTCTTAAATCACCAACATGGGACTATTTGATTTTTTTAAAAACAAAAATAAAAACAAGGAGAAAATAAATACCAGAGCAGAAAAAAAACTAGCAGAAGATATGCCAACTCCTAGAGGAGAGGAATTAAAAACGCCTAATTTAATTGATGATGCAGCAGCTCACATTGAAAAGAAAAGTGCTGAAAACAATGACTTAACACATAGAAATTTTGTGGATGATTTGGTAAGTTATATGCAATCGAAACCCGAAATTGAAGCAGGTTATTTGGGGATGTTACAAAATCAAGAATCAAAACAAAACCATTTATTTTTAGGTGTGGAACACAAAGGGGAATTAGAGGCAATTAAAAAAATGATTTATTTTATTAAGTAACGCATAAAAAATAAATCCGTCATTTCTACTTGATCTTTTGCACTTATCCTGCGTTGCAAATACTCGCCGTAGCTTAGGCTATGGCTGCGTTTTGCGCCTTGTCTAAGCACAAAACCTCTACGTACAAATTGTCGGATTTATTTTTTAAACGTTACTAAGCAGGTTTATTACAAAAACATGCTCCTGCATTTTGTATCTACAGAAGAACGTCCTAGTTTATTAAACGGAATTAAACAATTAAACACCCCTTTTTATTCTAAAAAAAATCAACAACAAAATGAATTACATGTGCTACTAATGAAGCATTATTTTCAGCCTAATAAATACAAACCCGAATTAATTAGCGCACTCAAAAAATCAAAATTAATTTCTATTACCCAATTTACTGATGGAAAAAACCAAATGCCTTTTCTAACTTATAATAAAGGCGAACAAAAATTTATTCCCATATTTACCCACCAAGAAATGGTTATGAAAAGTGTACTACCAAAACCAGAATATGTGGTAATTGTTGCCCTAGAATTTAAAGAGGAACATGCATTTGAAAGTTTATTTTTTATTTTAAATCCAGGCACACCTTTCGAAGTAGAAATTGGAAAAAAAATGGTGTGAAAAATTTAATCTACAACCGCCACCGATTGTGTATGGCAAAAACTATTTCCTGCTAATTGAATAAAATAAATACCGTGTAAATAAGTCGAAACATTTAATTCAAAATAATTAGCTCCTAATATGCCTGCAAATTCATGCGCTTCCATTAATTGTCCTTTAGCATTATAAACTTGTAAATTAATTATTTCTTCTTCGGCTAATAAAAATTGTAATTGTATTTTATCGCTGCTAGGATTTGGGTAACTTATAAAAGGATTATTTTCGTTTAAATTACTAGGCACAAAATAAGCGGTAATGGTATCGTTGGTGGTAAAGTTATAATTAATGGCGGAATTAAAATCCATTGGTAAAATGGTATTATTAGATTGCCAATGACTAAATACAAATCCCTCTTTTGCTATTGCATTTAAATCAATTGGTACGCCATTAAAATAAATTCCCTCCCAAGGAAAATTACCTATGGTAATAGAGTTAAGCTCCACACTTCCAGCATTTTCGGGAATAGTTTTTAATTGTAAATTAACTTGATTACTTAATTCAAAATAAGTTTCCATATGCGTGCGTACTTTACTAGGGCGTTCTTCAATAAAAGGTATCATTAAATTTGTTTCCGTTGTCCATTTACTTATATCACTTTCCCATCTTTCAAATTGTAGCGGAATTACAGGAGCAATTCCATTTTTCATGGTTTCTAAATGAATTAACAAACTAGTTTCGGAATAAGTCGTATTCATTAAATCCGCATAGCGATTAATAAAGTAATGCTTAAAAGAAGTGTTTTGTAATAAACCTTTAAACAATTGCACATGCTTTAAATTATCTCCTGCTGGCCCTAGTATATAAGTCATCTGATCGGTTTGTGGTAAAACGGCAGGGCTACCTCTTAGTGTTGCATCTAAATCAAATAAAAGATACCGCCATAGTCCGTTTTGTATTTGTGGTTTCCAGCATTTTAAATTGTTGTAAGGCCAATCAATATTGGCAAAAAATAATTGGGTAATAAAATAATCAACATAACTATTAATGGCTAGTTGTTCGACTACTGTTTCGTAATGGCTTGTATTATTTAAATTGTGGGTGTTGGCAAATTCCACCATTGCATCAAATTGTTCAAAGCTGCCTTGCACTAAAATGGTGTCTTCTTCTAGTATATCTAAGTCATCGGGTTCGTATTGGTAATTCGATTCGATATAATATTTATCTGCTTTTTCTCGGATATTAAACAGCCCATAAAACGCTCCATTTAAATACACCATTGCAGGTTGGTAGGATAGTATATCTACCTCAATACTAGGAGTTGTTGCCACTAACTGATGAACAAAAGCATCTCTAAAATGCGCCTTATTAAAATCGCTGCTTGCATTACGCAGCACCAATCGCTTGTATTTATTGATACTAGGTTTCGTATCAAAAATAGGATGGTAAATATAGCTTTGTTCGTATTTATCTTTGGCTAATAACCGCAAAGATTTCATCGGTTTGGTTCTAGCAGCTCGCCCGCCATGCGTTTTCATATCTAGCTGCTGCTGAAATGCTAAGGTCCCTTTTTCAAGATAGGATAAGTGAATGGGTATTTCCCAATCCTCCCAATAATTGGCTCCGTAATAAGGATACGTTTCTGAGGCATTCGGACCTGTAATTAAAATACCTTCTTCTTCACTCCACAAGTTTTGAGGCGGGGTAATAATTGATAGGATAGGTAACCCACCATCTTCTTCCCAAAAAAAAGATTGATGGCTAATTGTACTAGGAATTTGACTGCCATCGCTACTAAAACAACTGGCACTAATTACCATCGTACTATCAATAAACAAAGGCGCTGTATAAAGCATTGCCTCCAATGTAGGTAGGCTTCCATCTGTTGTATAGTAAATATTTACCTCCGCTTGTTCACTCGTTAAAGTCAATTCAAAAGCCTCCTCATATAAGCCCGTTTCATGAGATAAACTGGGCGGATGGAGTGGTTCATTACTAGCAAAAGCACTTCCGTCATCATTAGGGGCCAACGGGGTAGGATTGGTAAAATAGGCTTTTGTGTTCGTATCATTTTGCAAACGTCCGTAGGAATAATCTGCTGGTGTAAAAGCATAGGTTAGTTCGTCTAATAAAGTCCCATCTGGCAAACTAAGCAACACGGTTTCGCCCACTTGTGATAATTTAAAACTGCTGTGAATATCTGGAATAAATCGATCTTTATCGGATGCAAATACCAATAAAAAGCTATTAGGGGAAATGGTGATGCCTGCGGTGAATTGCCATTTTTGCGGCTCGCTTAGGTCATCGCTTAAATAGTGAAACGATAAATCAAACACCTCTGTACTAGGATTGTACAGTTCTATCCAGTCTACAAAATCTCCGTCTGCATCTGCTGCGATAGATTCGTTTTTGGGGCATAACTCATTGATTACTATTTGTGCTTTCAGCACACCCATATTAACTATTAAAAACAATAGGAGGTATACTACTTTTTTATTAAAGAGATGTATTTTATTTGCAGTCATCTTTGGTTTTTAGTGGTATTTATCTTAAACGAAATATTGCTTGGAGGAGTTGCATTTGAGGGGGGGAATTATTGAAAATTTAGAATCGAGAATTTAAAATTTAGAATTTATTTACCTGCTGACGCTAGGGAGGGAATTATTGAAAATTTAGAATCGAGAATTTAAAATTTAGAATTTATTTACCT
>JAHDBT010000544.1 GCA_020630215.1 Bacteroidota bacterium | reverse complement strand
TACCTACTCCTTAACCACCTTCCCCTCAACAACTCCCTCAACATCATTTCGTACCCTATAAAAATAAGCCCCAGCAGCCAAGCCTTCCAACGAAACCATAACAGGCGTATTTCCTTCCCAAGATTGCTCGTGTACCTTTTGCCCTTTAATATTGTAAAGCGTTAAATGGTTCGTGCCTTCCCATGTTGGGATATTAATGGTAAACTGCTCTTTAAATGGGTTGGGGTATAGGCTTACGTTTGTTTCGTTGCTCGTAATCGCATCGGTTATGCCTACATTTAGTGGGGGAGGGTTAAACGATAATTCAATGGCGGCGTTGGCATCTATTAGTCCGTAGCCAAAGGTGTTGTTGGGCCACTCGTTGGGGTTGTCGTTGCCGCAGCCATCGCTTGTGTAGGCTTGTACGGCGGCGTGTTTTAAAATAAAGGCAACGCTATCGGGGTGGCCAATCATGCCAGGGTTGGCAGATAATAGTAGGGCTACTACGCCTGCTACGTGTGGGCTGGCCATGCTTGTGCCTTCAAAGGCAAAATAAATATCGGTTCCCCAATTTACTGCCGAAAGTACTTCAACGCCAGGAGCAACAATATCTGGTTTTAGGCGGTAGCTGTTGTCTACGCTTACTGGTCCACGGGCACTAAATTCGGCAATGCTGTCGCCTTCGTGTATCGCACCTACAGATATACTTTCCTCAAAAATGGCGGGTGGGCTCACAACGGTTTCACAATCATCACCAGTATTACCTGCCGAAACTACCACTACCACACCTGCTGCTTTTAGGTTTACAACGGCAGCACGCATTACATCCCAATTGCCTTCATTACAACCTTCTACTACAGGACAACTCCAAGAGTTATTAATTACGTGTGGGGCTTTGCTAGGGTCGGGGTTTTCGTTATTCACATCGGTAGGAGCTAAAAACCACTCAAAACATTCTATATAGGTTGCAGGCGTTCCCCAACCTTGTTCCATATTTCGGCAGCCTATCCATTGGGCTTGTGGGGCTACGCCTATTTGGTTGCCAGCACCATCGTCGCCTACCATTGTACCCATTGTGTGTGTGCCGTGTGTATTGTCGTCGCAGGGGGCAGTAATGTCTAGGCCGCACCAGTTTTCTTCTTCGTTATTAGGGTTTGCTTCGTGAATGGCATCGTGCCAGTTGTAGCTGTGGTTGGCAGTTTCACCATCCCAACCACGGTATTGGTTAATAATAGACTCGTGTTCCCAAAAGTAGCCCGTATCTTGTCCACCCACTACAATGCCTTGTCCAAGGTAGCCATTACCCCAAGCAGTAGGGGCATTTACCTGATGTACACCCCATTCTATTCCTTCCCGACTATTACCAGCTTGCTGCTGCTCCGCTAAATTGCTGGGTGGACGTATCTCCTCAATTTCCTGGACATAAGGATTTGGGTTTGCACTTTCAATATCTGTTCGTTGCGCTAAGGCTTGTAGGATGCTTAAATCGGCATGTTTCACCAAAATGGTATTGGCAATAAAAAACGATTGATAGGCAATACCTTGCTCGGCTAACCACGCTTTTATAGGTGCTTGATGTAAATTAGCATGGGCTTGCAAGGTTTCAAAAACATATTGCCCTTTAGCAGCTTTTGTAGGCAATTGTTTTGCTGCGCTAATATCTGCTTGTGTGCTAAGGGTTATAAAAAAGTCAATGCTTTCGCCTGCTTCGGCACTTGCTAAAATACTAGGCGCAACTTTATTTTGCCAAGTAGGCTTGGCTATTGTTAACGTAGTTATCCCTACGAACAATAATATCATAATTAGATATTGTTTCATGGTTGATTTTTTTTATTGATAGATAATTGAATCTTATTTTTTGTAGAAGGTACTTTCTTATTCACTTAGAAAACAGAAAGACCCATAAGACTAAAATACGAAGCCGTCCTACTACCTTCAGGGAAGCGTACCTTATACTTGCTACCAAAAATAATGATTCCACAATATAATGGTATTTAATTAATGTTGCTATACTCCATCCCATCTAACCCCTAAACAAAAATTAGCCGACTATTTGGTAGCGACGAAACTATTGCAAAATAGGCTTACTAACTAAAAAAACGTTTTGAAACTAAAATTTAGTTGCAAAACTAAAAAATAGTTATTATCTTTGCATTGTACCAAGGGGATAAACCATATTAATCAATGTTTTAGTCCTTTTAACCTAAAGCCATTTACTTCTTGTGGCTTGTTTAAATATAAATGAGTTGCAAGAAGTTTTTTTAATTCATTGTGAGATTGTTGTGCTGACGTTAGCATAACATCCAAAAAAAACATAAATCCAAGCCATTCAAATTCAGACAATTACATCAGCATAAAAACTGACAGCACAGCGAACGGTCTGACAACTGACTGCTAAAAAAATACACTATGAAATACAATTTAAATCACAAAGAGGAAGAGGTAATGCAAATTTTATGGAAGTTAAAAAAAGCTTTTGTAAAAGAAATTATCGAAGAAATGCCTGATCCGAAACCGCCTTATAATACAGTTTCTTCTATAATTAGAAAATTAGAAGCGGCAGGACTAATTGGTCATGAGGCATTTGGAAAAACGCATCGTTATTTTGCGATTTTAGAAAAACAGCAATATAGAAAAACCGCTTTTAAAAGTTTTCTATCTAATTATTTTGGCGGCTCGGTAGAGCAAGTTGTTTCTTATTTTGTGCAGGAAGAAAAAGTAAGCCCAAAGGAATTAGAGGAGCTGGTAGAGAAAATAAAAAATGCGAAGGAAGGAGATGATGAGTAGTAACTGATTAACTAAGAATGTATTAATTTAATGAAATTAAAAAAAACAAATTCGATACGTTTAACTGCATTTTGATTTGATAAATATGGTTTTGTGATAGTGAAAACTGGTTTTTTTTCAAAAAAAGAAAAAAAATGCTATTACAAACCCTAGTGTGTTCTGCAAAAGTACTTTATTCTAAAAAAAATGTTATGCAAATATTCTTAAATTATTTACTAGAAACAAGCTGTTGTTTGATTTTATTTTATGGCTTCTATTTTGGCTTACTTAAAAACGAACTGTCGTTTCAACAAAATCGTTTTTATTTATTACTCAGTGCTTGTTTGTCGTTAATTATTCCGCTACTGCAATTTAATATAGCTACCCCTATTGTTGTTGCGCCGCCTAGTAATTATTTATTAATTACCGATTTACCAGCAGGCGAATTAATTGCTCCAAACACTAGTGTTTTTACTTGGGGAAATTTGCTAAGTAGTATTTATTTTATAGGGGTATTTATTTTTCTGTTCCGATTTGTGCGTAATATGAATAGTATTTACCAATTACAAAAAAACGGCAATTTGAATATTGCTGATGAGGAATGCCAATTACTCGAAATAGATGAAAATATACCTGCTTTTTCTTTTGGGAAAAAAATTTTTTGGAATAAAAATAATGCTTTCTCTCCAACAGAACAACAACAAATAATTGCACACGAGAAAATACACATCCAACAAAAACACAGTATAGATATTTTGTTTTTTGAACTGCTGCAAATTGTTTTTTGGTTCAATCCAATTATTTATTTTTTCAAAAAAAGCATTCGAGAAATTCACGAATTTATTGCTGACCAAGCAGTCATACAAGAAAATAAAAATGCCTATCCTTACGCACAATTACTATTAAAAACCACGAGAAGCCAAGATGCTTTTTTATGCATCACCAACAATTTTAATTTTAATCATTCACAAATTAAAAGACGTTTAACTATGATTTACAAAACCAAAGTTCAAGAAAAACCCAACCAATTTTTAGCTTCGCCATCGCTAAAATATTTACTAAGCATTCCGTTAGTTATGTGTTTATTACTAGCTTTTGCTTGCTCCGAAAAAACAGTACCGAGTTCTTACTACACCATATTTAGCAAGGAAATGCCAGAAGAATTAAAACCTGGGCAATTTGTGATGGGCTGCGAACCAACCTCCGAAATTTACATGAAAGCAGATGGCACCACCAGAACAAAAGAAGAAGTACAAGCTATTTATGCCGAAAAAATTTCTAAGCGAGAAGGCTATACTGTAGACCCCGAAGATATTATTTTGGTTACGCCCGATGCTGCAAAAAAACTATTACATAATGGCAATAGTATGGAGGGAAATACAAGCAATAAAGCAGCCGAACAAGCTGCTGCCAAAGCAATAGCCCAAGATGCCGCTGCTTACAACCTAGCATGGGGAAATTTAAAAAATGGCGGAAAATACGATAAAACCTTATTGGGGTCAAATGATTTTTGCCAATTTAAACTTACCAATCCGCAAGGAGAAGCTTGTGAAATTTTATCGGGAAAAATTACTGTTGCTATTAAGGACGGAGATTTGGTAACCTACCCATTAGTTCTAAATGGAACTGTTCCCGTAGATTGTATCAAAAAACTACAAGCGCAAGCACAAAACGACAAAACTTGGGTGTATGTAGATATTGCCAATGTAAAAGAAAAAGGAATTAAAAAACCTTGGGTACTTTATAGTTTTGGATTTGAATAAAACTATTTAAGTAACGCATAAAAAATAAATCCGTCATTTCTACTTGATCTTTTGCACTT
>JAHDBT010000543.1 GCA_020630215.1 Bacteroidota bacterium | reverse complement strand
AAAGCTGTCTATGTAATAAAACACCCGCTGTCTACTACAATATCTACAAAAAAAGTAACTATCATATTTTATTCTAATTTTTAAAAACCAAATCATTTATGGAAGCTGTTGCAGCAAAACCAACTCCAACGAAAAAAGCCAGTAGTCGCAAAATTAAAAAAGTAGCGGTACTAGGTTCAGGAGTAATGGGTTCTCGCATTGCTTGTCACTTTGCCAACATCGGTTTAGATGTGGTATTGCTCGACATTGTACCTCGTGAACTAAACGAGAAAGAAAAAGCCAAAGGCTTAACCCTCGAATCGCCACATGTGCGTAATCGCATTGTAAACGATGCACTTACGTTTGCCGTTAAATCAAACCCTTCGCCTTTATACCGTAAAGGGGCTGCCTCGCATATTAAAACGGGCAACTTTGATGACAACATGAACCTACTAAGTGATTGCGATTGGATTATTGAAGCCGTTATCGAACGCTTGGATATTAAGCAAATTGTTTTTGGCAACGTGGAAAAATACCGCAAACAAGGTAGCCTTATTACCTCTAATACATCGGGCATTCCTATTCACCAATTGACCGAAGGACGCAGCGAAGATTTTAAAAAGCATTTCTGTGGAACGCACTTTTTTAATCCGCCTCGTTACCTTAAATTACTAGAAATTATTCCTTCGCCAGAAACAGATCCTGAAGTGGTGGATTTCTTTATGAACTACGGCGATTTGTTTCTAGGAAAAACGATGGTATTGTGTAAAGATACACCTGCATTTATTGCCAACCGTATTGGCGTATTTTCTATCCAAGCCATTTTCCACGTAATGCAAGAAATGGGCTTTACCATTGAAGAAGTAGATTCGTTAACAGGTCCTGTTACAGGTCGTCCAAAATCGGCAACCTTCCGTACTTCGGATGTGGTTGGATTGGATACCTTGGCTAAAGTTGCTAAAGGCGTTTATGATAACTGCCCCGATGACGAAGCTCGTGATATGTTCAATATTCCTGATTATGTGAACAAAATGCTAGAAAACGGCTGGTTAGGGGATAAAACCAAAGGCGGTTTCTACAAAAAATCTCGCAATGCAGAAGGAAAAAGAGTGATTCAAACTTTAGACTTAAACACCTTTGAGTACCGTGCTAAACAAAAACCAAAATTTGCTTGTATTGGTGCAGCAAAGCCAGTAGAAGATTTGAAAAAACGTTTAGTTGTTTTACACAAACACGGCGATAAAGGCTCGGAGTTTTTAAACAAGGTGAGCCATCTTTTATGTGAATATGTAAGTAATCGTATTCCAGAAATTTCGGAAGAAATTTACAAGGTAGATGATGCGATGCGTGCTGGCTTTGGTTGGGAATTAGGGCCTTTTGAATATTGGGATGCCCTAGGTGTAGCGAAAGTTGTGGAAGATATGGAAGCTGCTGGCAAAAAACCTGCGCAATGGGTATACGATATGATTGCTGCTGGCGTAACTTCTTTTTATAAAGTAGAAGCTGGTGTGCGTAAAGTATACGACCCAAGCTCTAAAACACACGTAGCCATTCCTGGTGCAGAATCGTTTATTAAATTAGACAACTACCGTGACCAAAAACCTGTTTGGAGCAATAGTGGTGCTACTTTACACGATATTGGCGATGGCGTTTTATGCTTAGAGTTCCACACTAAAATGAATGCTATTGGCAGCGAAATTTTACAAGGCATCAATAAATCTATTGACATTGCCGAGCAAGATGGCTGGAAAGGATTGGTTATTGGCAATGATGCTGCTAACTTCTCGGCAGGTGCTAATCTCGCTATGATTTTTATGTTGGCAGTAGAACAAGAAATGGATGAATTGGATTTTGCAGTTCGCCAATTCCAAAGAACAACAGGACGTATTCGTTACTCAAGTATTCCTGTAGTATCGGCCCCTCATGGCTTAACTTTAGGCGGCGGTTGCGAAGTATGCTTACACTCCGATAAGGTGGTAGCAGCAGCAGAAACGTATATTGGTTTAGTAGAAGTTGGCGCAGGCGTAATTCCTGCTGGCGGCGGTACTAAAGAATTGGCTTTACGTGCTTCGGATGCATACTATCAAGGGGATGTACAAATTCCGTTATTGCAAAACAACTTAATGAATATTGCCACCGCTAAAGTAGCGACTTCGGCACACGAAGCAATGGAATTAGGTTTGTTACGTAAAGGCGTTGACCGTATTGTAGTTAATGGCGACCGTGTAATTGCAGAAGCGAAAAAAGCAGTATTGGAATTGGATGCAGCGGGTTATACAATGCCTAGTCCACGAGAAGATATTTTAGCTTTAGGACGTGCTGCACTAGGTTCGTTTTATGTAGGTATTTCTGCTTTACATACGGCTGGTTATGCAACAGGTCATGATGAGGTAATTGCCAAAAAAGTAGCGGATGTTATTTGTGGTGGCGACTTATCGGTTCCTAGCAAAGTAAGCGAGCAATACCTTTTAGATTTAGAGCGCAAAGCATTTTTAGAATTGTTGTTGCAACGTAAATCTTTAGAGCGTATTCAGAGTATTTTAACGACTGGGAAGCCGTTGCGTAATTAAATTGGTACATAGTATTTGGTAGAGGGTAGTAGGTATTTTTCTTTGCTCGCTTCGCTCACTTAGTTTTGGGTAGAGCGTAGTAGGTATTTTTTTAGCTCGCTTCGCTCACTTAGTTTTAGGTAGGGCGTAGTTAGTGGTTTAATTTTACACTACTTAAGTTCAAATTTAAACCTCTTGTTACAATAGCTTTAGATTTTAGTATTTTTGCTTTTTTAATCAAAAATATATTATCATGCATAACTTTAGAAAATTAAATGTTTGGCAAAGTGCTATTGATTTAACAACAGAAATTTACCTCGTTACCAAAAGTTTTCCATCAGATGAAAAGTTTGGACTTACATCACAGATGAGACGTTCCGCTGTTTCTGTTCCTTCAAATATTGCAGAAGGGGCAGGCAGAAACTCCACCAAAGAATTTGGCCATTTTTTAGGTATTTGCATGGGTTCTTCTTGTGAGTTAGAAACTCAATTAATCATTTCTAATAAAATTGGTTATTTGAATGATACTCACTTAGAAAACCTAATTTCTGAATTACAAAAAATTCAGAAGCAAATTTATAGTTTAAAAAATTCATTAAATAATAGGTAGATAGTAGTTTAGTAGTTTTTACACTTTAAGTAAGTTGGTAACAGTCCTAATACCTTACCACAAAATTTAAAGGATTCCAAATACCTACTACCAATTACCCTCTACCAACTACCATAAAAAAAATAATGGAAGCATATATTGTAGCCGGCTATAGAACAGCCGTTGGGAAAGCTCGTAAAGGTTCGTTGCGCTATGCACGACCTGACGATTTAGGCGTAGATGTAATTAAGCATTTACTAGCCTCTGTCCCTCAATTAGACCCGGTGCGGGTAGAAGATTTAATAGTAGGCAATGCGGTTCCAGAAGCGGAACAAGGCATGCAAATTGGACGTATGATTGCCGTGCGTGCTTTGCCTAAAACAACTGCAGGCGTAACCGTAAATCGTTACTGTGGTTCGGGTGTAGAAACGATTTCGATTGCTACGGCAAAAATTAAAGCTGGCATGGCCGATTGTATTATTGCTGGTGGCGTAGAAAGCATGTCGCTAGTACCAACAGTTGGGTGGCGTACAGTTTTAAACTACGAAGTAGCGAAACAAAATCCAGACTATTACTTATCAATGGGCTTAACGGCCGAGGCGGTAGCCAAAGAGTTTGGTGTAACTCGTGAACAGCAAGATGAGTTTGCAGTAAAATCGCACGAGAAAGCAGCTTTTGCTATTAAGAATGGACATTTTAAAGATGGCATTTGCCCAATTAATGTAAAAGAGGTATTTATTAAAGATGGCAAACGTGCCGAAAGAGAATTTGTATTTGATACGGATGAAGGCGTGCGTGTTGGCACCAACATGGCAGGATTGAGCAGATTGCGTCCTGCGTTTTCTCCTAAAGGAACGGTTACTGCGGGTAATGCTTCGCAGACTTCGGATGGAGCAGCGTTTGTGATGGTGATGTCGGAACGTATGGTGAAAGAATTGGGCATTACGCCAATGGGACGCATGATTACCTGTACAACCGTAGGCGTAGAACCTCGCATAATGGGTATTGGCCCAGTAGCCGCTATTCCAAAAGCACTACAATTAGCCGATAAAAAATTAGCCGATATTGACTTAATCGAATTGAATGAGGCTTTTGCTTCACAATCGGTAGCGGTAATGCGAGAAGCAGGTTTAGACCCTAGTAAAGTAAATATTAATGGTGGTGCCATTGCACTAGGCCATCCTCTAGGAATGACGGGTACTAAATTGACCATTCAATTACTAAACGACCTTAAACGTACCAATGGTAAATATGGTATGGTTACCGCTTGTATTGGTGGTGGTCAAGGTATTGCGGCGGTTTATGAAAGCTTGAACTAGGGAGGGATTCATTTAAAATTTAGAATCGAGGATTTAGATTTTAAAATTTATTTTCCTGCTAATGCTAAGGAGGCTTGATAACAGTCAATTAAATAAGTTTGCATTTTTAGGCGCAAGCCAGAGGCTTGAAACCC
>JAHDBT010000542.1 GCA_020630215.1 Bacteroidota bacterium | reverse complement strand
TTTTGCTTGATAACTGTAAACAAAATCAACTAGTTGTGTTCTAATACAGCATAGTGTAGGCACAGGAGGATCGCAGCTAATTGCTCCTATAATTACATCGGCATTGTTTTTATGCTTATTTACAATGTCGAAAAAATTAACGCCATTATGGGTAGGCAGTTCTAACATTGTTGTAGTAAACGAAACATCATCATCAATAATCCAAAAAATAGGGTTAGGCATCAAAGCAGTTTCGCTGTATAGATGTTTTTGTAAAATTGTTCGCCCTAGCGGTATCGAACTAATTTTTGAAAACTTTTGAAAAGATGTGCCATAAAAACCATTTTGCAACTGCTTACGCCATTCGTTAGCTTTAATAATTTTGTAATTAATTGGATGCGTTTTGAATAACTCCTCACACTTTTTTAAATCATTAGGAGAAAGTGTGTTATCAATAATTAACACTAAATCTACGGGGATTTTTCTTTGAGTTATTTGCCTGCTTATTCTTTCTGCAATGGCAGCATTTCCTGCAATAAATCCAATAATAAATTGGTAATTACCTTTATTGTGAAATTTAATTTCTTTGGTAGTGAAATTATTGGTCTTGTCAAAATTTGGGAATTTTTCTTTTTCAAGAGAGCAAGTCGTTTTAGCATATAAAAAAAACGCTTCTTTGTCGAGCGTGTTCATCCTAAAATGATGTTTATAATAAAAAGTAGTTAAACTTTTTTCTTGGGAAGTTTTATTTTCTATTTCATTTAAAAAGGATGAATTTAAGGGAAGAATAACTAAAGAACTATTAATAATGGTGTAGGAAGGATGGAGTTGCAATATGCTAATTAATAAGTCGGCATGAAACAAAAGTGGTAAAGCTTCGTCAAAACCTCCAGCTTGTAGTAATGTGGTAAATCGAATACACACATGAAACATTAAAGCTAGAGGGGAAGCAAATATTTTATTTATAATAGGTTGAGATTTTGAAGAAACAGCAGTATTTTTTAGGGGGCTATTTTTGTATTTTTTAATTGTAATTAGCAGATCGAAATTTTGTGTATTCTGTTGTTCTACTTCTTGTAGGTATTTAGGCAGCCATTCTTCATTTTGGTTAAGAAAAATGAAGTAAGTATCATTGGTAATTCCTTCCAAATTAACTACTTCCTCAATAGCTGTATTTAAACCGCCAGATTGATTATCTGTTCTTGAATTTTTAACACATAAATAGCCGTTGTTTTTACAGATTTGCTGTTCCCTTTGAAAAATTTTTTTATCAGAATTAGAAACAAGCATCACCAAATTAGGTTGTCTAGTTTGGTGCTGTATAAAACTTAAAGTTTGGTTTAAAGCAGGCAGGTTATTATTGGTAAATGTAACAACAATTATTTTCATTTATCCTGTAATAGATTAATCAATTCATTAAAAGAGTTTGGTTTTACAAAAATCCTTTCGAACAAAGAAATTTGTGTAGTAATATTTGGGCTTTTTTGTTTGATTAGACAAGCAGAAGTATAGCCATTTTTTTTTACCAATTCGAGGGTGCGGTTATTATAGTAACCCGAAGGAAAACAAAATGCATGAACAGCACAACCTGTTATTTGCTCTAAATAATTTTTAGATTCCTCTAACTCATTATTTATTTCCTGTTCGGTCATATATGCTGCCGTAAAAATAGCATGTGTTATACTGTGCGAACCAATTTCAAAACCTTGCGCTGCTAAATATTGAATTTGTTCAACAGACATATAGCTAAGTCGCAGTTGTGTTGGCAATTTTGGAAAAAACTTTTTTAATAGTTCGAGTTGTTTTTGAGGTTTACTCCAGTAAAACATTTTTTTAGTTGCGCCTTTTATAAAGTCTTCCCTTGCTTCCAAAGTTAAATCCATTTCATCTACACATTGATAATAAATATCTAATGGCAATACGGTGTTTAGTTTACAGGGATTTACAACAGGAAAAAATGTTGCTTTTACATTATATTTTTGAAGAATAGGCAAAGCAAATTCAAAGTTATCTGCATATCCATCATCAAAGGTCAAGGCAATATGTCGAGTTGTATTAGCATTCGTATTATTGAGTTTAGTGAGTTCTGAAATAGTTACAAAAGTGTAGTTGTTTTTCAGTAAATATATTACGAGTTTTTCAAAATATTCGAGAGAGATGAGCGTACCAAACGTAGTGTAAGCATTTGGTGTAGTAATGCGTTTTTTTGGTAAAACTCTATGAAACATTAACACTTTTGCCATTTTCTATGTATTCGAGTATTTGATGAATAGAACTTACAGGCACTAGTAGTCCTCTAGCTCTAGCATCTAATGAAGTATTGGCTAATTGTTTTGACCAACCGCCAAAAGTGGTTAAACATAAAACGGTTTTTCTTTTTTGCCAAGCAAAGGCAATTTCAGAAAGCGTACCTGCGCCACCACCAGCGGCAATAATAATATCAGCAGCATTAATAATTATCATATTTCGAGCAATTCCCATTCCTGTAGGAATAACAACATCAACAAAGGGATTGGCTTTTTCTGGCGTATCGCTAGGTAAAACACCTATTGTTTGCCCGTTAAAAGTATGTATTGATGATTTTGCGCCCTTGCATACTGCTTCCATAAAACCACCTCTTCCCCCACAAATAATAACATTATCCTCACCAGCAATTTGTTGTCCTAGTTGAACACCAAAGTTATATAGCTCCTCACTACAAATGGATTTGTTTGGGCCTATAATGCCTATTTGTTTCATGCCATGTAAATTGAAAAACGTAGAACTAATAGAATCACAGTAAATAATATTTTGAAACAAAATAATGGTTTTCAATAATATTGACAAATAAATTGCATTTATTTTTAAGTATTTTATTGTTTCAAATTTACATAGGCTTCATTTTTAAAGTGTAAACAATTTATTACAGGTAGTTTGTAGTTAAAGTTGTTATGTTTAATAACTTTTATTTTTTAGCTAAATCTATTGTGTTTTTTCAAAAAAAAGGGGAATGCCCCCTGATAGAAAGGTCATTTTTGTAGTACTAGCCATTTACAGATTGTTTACATGGCATCTACCAATACTTTATAAGGTGTCTACAATACCAATACTACACCTACTAAATAAAAAAGCCAACCCTTATGGATTGGCTTTTTTGCTGATGCTCTATTTGTTACTTAATCATTCCCTCCAAAATCCATCAACTTAGCTGCAAACTTATGTTTAACGTCATCTCCAAAACTATCCAAATAACGTTGGGTAGTTTTAATATTACTATGCCCTAACGATTCCGAAATAAAAGCAATAGGCGCACCCGAACGCATTAATACCGTACTAAAAGTATGGCGGGCGGTATAGGTTGTAATGCGTTTTTCAATTCCCACTTCTTGAGCTACTATGTTGATGTGTTTATTGATATTGGCAATCACTCTGTCTATTATTCTATCTTCCGCTTCAACGGTTAGTCCGTCCTCCATCGTATCAAACACAAAGGTTTTGTCGTTAATGCGTTTTTTACCCCATCGTTCAATAATTGTTTTAAGTTCAGTAGTCAAAGGAACAACAACAGGCTTCAAGTTTTTGCGGCTAGTTTGCTGCGTTTTCTTCCTTAAAAAGTGAATGCTATTATCGCTAATATTTTCATAGCGCAAGTGTACCATATCCTTCACATTAATCCCATTGCAGAGATAAATAAATATCCAAAGGTCACGCATATACTGTTCTCTACTTCCTTCTTCCGCTTCATATTTATACAATTTCTCCACCTCCGATAATTTCAAAGCTTTCTTAATATTCCGAGAAGCAGGAATTTGATACTTCCGTTTCCCAAAAGGATAAGCTTTATGCGGGATAATTTCTTCCTCAATAGCAATATTAAAAAGGGCACGTAGTGGTCGTAAATAAAAACCAACCGTACTAATGGAATTACCAATTTCTAGCATCCATTGTTCATAATCACGCAATAAGTCGGGCGTAATTTCCTCAAACCGCAAATTTGTTTGCCCCGTAAATCGCTGCACCGATTTTTTAGCATTGTTATAAATCCCGTAGTTCCTATTCTGTCCTCTTTTCACTAGCTCCTCCATTCGTCTATCAAAAGCCGCAAACACATCATTCCATTTCCCTTTGGCACTCAAAAACCGTTTTTCAAATCCTACAAACGAAAATTGTGGTAACATCCCAATCACCTCTCTTGTTCTCATTTCAATTTCGTGCAGTATCAATTGGTATTCCTTAAATTTCCCTTTTGGCTTAGGAGTTTGTATCTTCGCAAAGTCGCTCTCCGTAAACGACATTTTAAGGGCATAGTACTTTTGCTTCCGCATATAAGTCACTCGAAGCTTAACAGGGAACGTTCCATCCTTCTTTGGACGGCGAGTATCCAATATAACAGCAGTCGTTACTTTATTAGGTATCATAACATTGGTAGTTTTGATTAGAATTTGCATACAAAATACCGTACAAAACTACTAAATAAGGCTTAACAAACCTAAAAGTGAACTAAATAAAAGTTAATTAATTGTTGATTTTCAGGGGGTTAGTTAATATTAATTAATGCTAATAAATGGGATAGGGTTACTACTCACCATCAGGATTTTAAATCGAAGCTAATAGTTCACCGGTCATCGA
>JAHDBT010000541.1 GCA_020630215.1 Bacteroidota bacterium | reverse complement strand
TGCTTCTTTTTAAAAGTTTCGATAAAATCTACAAGCTCGGCATCTTCGCTAAAAACCTTTGCAATAGCATCGACTAAAGATTTCCAGTTACTAGCCTTTTTACTGGTGTCGGCAATATGGTTGTCTTTTTCTAGGTTGGATATTCGCTTTTCCGCTTTTCCCAGCCTGTCAGATAGCGATTTTTGAATATCTCGCAATGAAGCAATAAGGGCTGTTTTTGCGTCTAGCTCTAAGCTGATTTTTGCGGTCTGCTTTTCTAGTTTTTTGATTTGCCTTTCCGCTTCTCGAAATTTAGAATCCGTGTAATTTTTGGCGGCAAGGTTTGAAACCCTCAAGTCGCAAGCACTTGTTATTTTTGAATCAATGATTTTTTCACCACCGGACCGCAACAAATCAGCATCTAAAAATCTTTTAAAAAACTCATCGTGCGTTCCACGGTGAAAAGTTTTATTTTTTGGATATTGAAATGCGTTGTTTTTCTTTTTTTCTTCAAAGACTGCATTAATAGCCCTTAATAACTCTTTTGCAAGTTCCGAAACATCGAGCTTTTTTGCTTCCTTTTTGGGTTCTGCCCTTTCGATTATTTCGGCACATTCTCCTGCTTTTGGATCGTAAAGCATTGTACTTTCTAGCTTGAACATGCCCCCTGCGTTATAAGTTTTTGGGAATGTCGGATGCAGTCCCGTGAATTTATCTGCATCTGCATAGGTTGCTATTTCTGCGAATTGACGGGAATCGTGGTCATACAGCAGGGTCATAAAATTACTATTAATCTTTTTTGCTCTAATGCAAAATCTATCACTATCCATGTTACATAAATCAATATCTTCGCATTCGTGTGACGATAAGCAAAAAACACTTTTAACCGCCTCGTAATATTTCCGCACCTCCTCAATGGTTGGATGCTGAAAGTTTTTGGCGGCTTCAGCTTCCTCTTCTTTTAATCGAGACATTGAATCGAGACGCACATAAATGGCATTCTCTTCTAATGTTCTAGCACAGTCACCAGCCTTAAAAACAACCTTCTCGGCTATCCTGCCATCGAACCGACCAACCTTGACTAGGAAGTTGCCCAACGCAGAATGGGCAAAGTAGCCCGTTGTTCGTTTATGAATTGTGCTGCAATCAATATTGATGCATTTAAATTGATTCAAAAGACACTTTACAAAGCAAAACCCTTTTTCCCCTAAGTTTCTTTTAACTCGATTTAGTTTCATTTTTTCCAATTGCTTTATTTTTAATGGTTATTTAATAATGTCAATCCTCAACCCCTCCACCTTTCTGATACGCTGACGCTTTCGCAACTAATGCATATCTCCAAGTATCGAGCGCATTCATGGCCCATTCGCTATCGCCTGCGCCTTTGTATAATTTGAAATCGTCTTTACTTTTCCCATCTTTCATCGCTTTACCCATGTCCGAAAGCAACAAAGTGCAACTTTCATCGACCGCAAAATTAGGATGTCCGCTTAAAAAATTGTTGCATTGCAGCCAGCTATTGAAGTAAGACGGGTTTTTCTTCGGGTACTTATCATTGTATGAACCAAAAAGCATTTGCCTTTTCTGCAACCCGAACGCCTCTTTTACTTGTGCAATAGCATTATCCTTACTAGTCGAATAACCCGGGTCACGTTTTATGCCTGACTGGTCACCTGTTACCAAAAATCTAGCGGTCGGATAAGCGTGTCGAATCTTGATGCAAAATGGCTTAATAGTCATGTTCGGTTCAACAAATTCACGAAGCACATAAAAAAACGAATGCCTATCGGTTTGCCGCTCCGAACATTGAAACGCTATCGCTACCATTTGCCCTATATTGAAATCAAAAGACAAATAAACAGGCAAGTCAGGATTGTATATTACTTTTTTCCTGACGCTTTCCAAGTCGAAAGTATGTAGCCATCTATCAGAATCAATAACGCCAGTTCTACCTAAGCCGTAGACTTGCCAGCGGAACTTGTTGCCGTCCTTGTAGCTCAAAATTCGCCTTAATGTCTTTTGGCTAATTAGCCATCGTCCGAGCTTCTTATTTTTCTTTACTGCCCTAGCTGACATGAAATTGGACACAAAAAAAACAGTATTGGGCTCTCCTATTAATTCGTCATGCACCCAAAAATGATGCGTTGAATTGTAATCAATGAATGTCCTAATTTTTGCCCTATCTTCTAAACCTAGATAAATTTCCTTTTTCCAAGTATTAATTTCATTGCAATACAGGTAGTCAACTTTCCCCGAACTTCTTGCGCTCCCTTCGCTGTCATAAGTGCGGAATGTTAACTTGCTTCCGTTTTTGAAGTGGTACGTTTTTTCGTTCTTATTGAACTGCTTTATTTGCCGCTGTAACATTTCCGAGCTTCGCAACACATCTGCAAAGTCATTCATTGCACCGTCTGACAAGGCTGGGTAAGATTCGCCAACGACCCGAAAGCTAACACCTTTTTGAGTAGAACAAATAAAGCCAGCCAACTGCAAAATAGAGTAAGTCTTGGTACTGCTTGTGCCTCCTTGATTGATTACAATATCCGCTACCGCCCCTAAATTTGAATAAAAAACAGGTGACAGCAGCTTGTAAAAATCCCGTTCCGTTATTTTCTTTTGTGCCGTCAAAGTTTTTTTTAATTGGCGGCTTTAGTCGGTTTTTTTTGCTTTTAATTAAATAGCGTTTTCTGTCTTTGCACGGGATAATTGACTATCAATATTTCCGTATTTCTATTTTTTAAACTTCGCCTTTCCCCTATTTCAATAACTTGTAAATTGTGCTGTTTTGCTAAATCTAAAATGATGGGGTTTTTAAATTCTGATATTGCGAATTTGCAACCTGTTTCAATTAGGCATTTAAATAAATCTTCCGTGTCAGATTGTTTAAAAGAGTTTGAATAATTATCTGTAGTTCCTAAATATGGGGGGTCGGCATAAATAAACGACTCACTTTTCTCGCCCTCCCTAAAAGAATATCCAAACGGAATTTTTTTGTAACACTTATTAGCAAATTGAACGCCTTTCATGAATTCAAAAGTTCGCTCAATATAATCGAATAAAGGCTGCTTATTATTATTACTTCCGTTTTGAATCGTATTACCTTTGCCATACAATGTAAAATTCGACAAAAACAAAAACCTCAAAGCTTTCATGACTGGCTCTATTTCCTTGTTCTTTTTCCAGTAATCTAAAAGGTCGCTATGTATTGGCACAATCTTAAACGCCTCTATCAATTCCTCTTTTTGATTCATGACAACCTGAAACAAATTGAAAACATCAGAATCTAAATCATTTACAATATTGTACTTCGCTTTTGGTTTTTGAAAGAACATGCCACCTGCACCAAAAAAAGGCTCAATGTAAACTTTGTGTGGTGGAAAGTACGGTATTATCTTGTGTGCTATTCGCTTTTTATTTCCTAGCCTCCTAAGTATCATGTTCCCCTCCCAATATTTCCCTAGCCAATTCATCAATGCCAGATTCGTCTATTTCCGCTTCGCTGTTGGCAAGCTTAGTGTCGCATCCTCCGACTACTACCAAGAAATTGTCACCGCCTGTTTTATTGACGTTTGCGTCTACTTTTTTAACATCCTCCCAACCTTCAACCTTTTGCGCTTTCAAAAACTTTTCGATAGCTTGACGGTCTGGCTTTTCAATCCACCCAATAATTTCATCATTATCATATATTGGAATCCCTTGCCGTAACAGCTTGTGCATTGATAGCGCATCATCAATATCTTGCTGTCTGGCATCCTCAAAAAGTGATTTAAAAAACCCATCTTCCTTTAGCCAGTTTCGCACAGTTTCCCTACTTATGCCAGTAGCCCGGCAAGCCTCTGTCATGTTCATATTCTTAGATATGTAAACTTCTATGTACTTTTCTTTGTCTTTTTCACTATACAAAATAGCCAAGTTTGCCAAGTTTTAATCAAAAAACCTATTAAAAAAATCAAGATAGAAATTATACGTAGCCTCATCTTGGCCAATGTCTATATTTTCAAATCTTGGGTTGTTGCTCATATTCATGCTGCCAGAAACGGTTATCTTTTTTCCGCAATTAGTTTCGATTAAGAAGAATTTACAATGCGAATTTGCAAATGCTATTGAAACGTTTTTTAACCCCTCGTAAGCTCCGCTAGAAAAGATCCATTTTTGAGAATGCAGCTGATCCATTAATACACGAACCTTTGCGCCCTGCTCCCCAAGCATCTTACATGCATCAATCCCTCGATCCGTAATTGCCCAAGTACTAAAGTCAGCCCTTGCAACCCCGTACCTTTTTTGGATTGCAAAAACAATACTAGGTGAATCAAACTTATCTGATATTAACTTCATTTCCTGATTGCCTTCGAGCGAATCAAGCACATCGTTAATAATTGGCACATCAATACTGGTCTTGTACTGGTACTCAACCTTGTTTCTTGCAAGCCGCTGTAGTAATTTATTTCTTTTTTGTGCAGCATTGCCCTTAAACACTTTGGCTCTTGCTTTTTTTTGCTTTTCCAAAATGTCGGCTTTTGCGCTACCGAACAAATCTAACTGACTTTGCATTTTTATTTTTTTAAAAAATCAATAAAAAAAGACAGACAAGAAACCTCGCCTGCCTTTAACTCAAATTAAATAACTA
>JAHDBT010000540.1 GCA_020630215.1 Bacteroidota bacterium | reverse complement strand
CTTAGCCTAGCAATTAAGACTGCTAAAAAAAACGCATTAAATAACCCTTTGAAAAAAAGAACAACAACAATCATGAACCTACGTAATATACCAGAATTGCCCGATGGCGTTTATAAAGAATTAGGATGGGATTGGTTTTTAGGAGATGGAGAATGGAAATACCTAACCTCTGATTTACTAATTATTAGCGAGGCAGAAGGCGAAGCCTATTATGAGGCAACCAACGAACTGTATCAAATGGTAATAGAGGCCGTTGACCATGTAATTAAAAAAGAATTATGGAACGAAATGGGCATTCCGTTTAACATGGTAAACCTCATTAAAAAAAGTTGGAACGACGAACGCCAACTACATTTATATGGACGCTTTGATTTAGCAGGTGGCATTAAAGGATTGCCCATTAAAATGATGGAATTTAATGCCGATACGCCTACTACCCTACCCGAAACGGCTATTATTCAATGGGCGCAGTTAAAAGCCAATAACTTAGACCCCGAAAATCAGTTTAACGAAATATACGAAAACCTAGTGGCACAGTTTGAACGCCTTAAAAACCTTAATGGCGATTTAGAACCGACCTTACTTATTTCGGCAATGCGAGAAACTCCCGAAGATGATGCGAATGTAGAGGTGATTGGCGAAGCTGCACAAGAAGCAGGATTTCAAGTAGAATACCGCTATGTAGAGGAAGTGGTTTTTTCGCCCGATGATGGCATTTTTGTAGATTATGGCGATAACAATTTTCAAAAATTTGACTTTTGGTTTAAGCTCATCCCCTGGGAATATATTGCTTATGACGAACCCAAGTTAATGCAAATTCTCAATAAAATTATTAGTAATCGTAAAGCCGTTGTACTAAATCCGCCCTATACTTTACTGATGCAATCTAAAGCACTCATGAAATATATGTGGGATTTACATGGCCATCACCCCCTACTACTTAACACTAGTGCTAAAGAACCTTTGCGCTATGAAGGCTATGTAAAAAAAGTGATTTTTGGACGGGAAGGTGCCAACATTACCATCTACGACAAAACAGGTATTCCCGTAAAACAAGTAGGCGGCGATTATGGCGCATACCCCTGCATTTACCAAGAGTTTGCCGACCTCGCCAAAGACGAAAAAGGACAATTTTATCAAGCTGGTTTATTTTATATTAGAGAAGCAGCCGGCATTGGCTTTAGAAGAGGTGGATTGGTGATTGATGAGGATGCGGAGTTTTTGGGGCATTATCATGAGTAATAGATTTGAATTGTGATTTTTGATTCTTGATTTTTATGCTGCCGCTAGGGAAGCTGGAAATTTAAAATTTGGTGATTGATTATTATTTGAAAATTGTGATTTGGTAATTGATCATTAGAGATTTGAAGAAGAAGAAATAACAGCACAAAAAAGACTGCGAGATTTCTTTGCTAATAGGTTTTTGGTAAAATTAACAAGGAAATCTGCAGCCAATTATTCTAGGGAACACTATTAAAAAATGGAGGGTGTAAATGTTTTACTATTTTGTAAGTGAAGGACGGAGAACTACTTACTCGTGGTGTAAGGCAAAGTACAAAAATAAACTAGTCATTTCCACTTCAATATTTTCCCATATCCTGCGTTGCAAATACTCGCAATAGCTCGCTATTACTGCGTTTTGCGCCTTGTCTATGGAAAAATCTTTTTATGCAAATTGACTACTTTATTTTCTTAATTTGCCTAATAAGAATTGTTCTCCGTCCTTTTACTAATCAAACGCAATAATTGGGAATATCTAAATCAACAAGAAATATTAAGGATGTTTAAATAGACTTTTTATTTGTTGCTAAAACCGAACACAAGAACCAGAGTACGCTTGTAGTTGTTATAACACAAGTACTCGGCCCTCATGACAGTATCAAACGCAAAAGTGGTACACATTTTAAAACAAACTGTTATTTATAGCATATTTTTTCTTTCCAATGCAATTAGCTACTCCTAAACATGGTGTTTTAAAGCAAGGCAAAATTACGAAACAAAAGGCTATCAAACAAATAAACCAACAACTTTATTCTCATAAATCATTAAAAATCAGCATTTTACAAATTTTTATTTATTTACCTAAATTTAGTACTACCTCCACAACGTGTAGCTACATTTAATTTAGTTTAGCAAAATTTAGGTAAACCTAATTTCTTTATATAAATTTAGGGTGCTTAACACCAAATACACCCCAAATGGATAATATAGAACTCCCTCAATGGCAAGCTCTAGCCGACAGGATTGTTGATGCTAAAGCGAAAATGAGAGTGCATGGATTTAACCACGACCAATTACAAGCGTTTTGCAAACAACGCCAGCTTAATTTTTTTGGCTTGAGTACCACCAGCCTATCTATTATAAAAAACACCGCTAATCCTGATAAAGGAGACTACCAACATGGCTTACCAAATGCCACCGAAAGAGTGAATCGCTTTGAAAAATATATCGACTTGTTTATAAAGGAACAACCAATACCCGTACCGCCGCCGCCACCACCACCGCCACCTCCTCCACTACCTTTTGTAAATACCAAGTGGCTTTTTTATTTCTATCATATTCCTCAGCCTGCAGGCGAAAGGGCCAGCTTAGGGCGTGCCGTACTCACTTTTACCAACAACAAAGTAATACTCGATAATATTACCGAACAAGGTATTGCCAGAAACTACCAATGTACTATTGACCAAATAGCATTAAAAGGAAATGATACTTTTTTATTAAGCCTTAACCATATAGGAGAAGCTGCTAAGGAATCGTGTTTAACCATTTTGTTTAATTACAACAAAAACGATGACGGGAAGTTAATGGAGTTGATGCTTGGAAAGTATATTAACCGCTTTAATAGTCAAATACAATCTGGCACTATTGTATTGCAACAATGTGATATGGCAAAAGATGTTTCGGCTAAATCGCTCACTTATAAGGACAAGGAGTTTGAGGAAATAGATCTAGCAATTAGGGAGTTTTTGGCAGACAAAAAAAGTAACTATAGCAAACTGCCTGCTCGTGTAAAAGGCATTAACACCATTTCGGGTTTAAAAAAGTTTATTGCAAGCTACCACCGTGGAGAAATTCGAGCTTTTAAAAATTCCTTCATCAATATAGAACAACCTATTGTATTTATTGCCAATCCTATTAACGCTTTAAAAGCCACGAATCCCCAATTGTACGAATTGCAAAATGAAATGATTACGCAAGTGCTAAGTAAGTTACGAGCAGATTATTCGCATATTAATTTTGTTTATTATGGCGATAGTAATATCGGGGATATGGCGGCGCATGAAAAAGCGATTCAAAAATACTTACGCCACCCAACTCTAATTATTATGTTTTATTTTGCGGATGTATTATCTAATGCCTTGCTCGAATTATCGTTTAGTATGCACACCGTTAAAAAAGCATTGGTATTTACACACACCAATAATTTTTTCCGCCAATTTCATTTTTTTAAGTTTTTTAAAACAAGGGGATTGTTGACCCTACACCAAAATATTAGGTTGGAGGACCCTAGTACCAAGGAAGACATTTATGATGAAATAATATTAGAACTAGAGGGATTAGAGAGTAAAGGGGTTATTTAAAAAGTTTTAGTCGCAGGTAGGAAGTAACCATCTTTCTACTTTCAGCGAAGCGTATCTGCTACTTTCTACCTTTAATTTAAGTTGCCCAACTTACACCAATTCCGCCACAAACAATTACCAATATTCGTTCTGCGGCTGCTAATTCGGGCAGTTGTTGGTATACGGCTGCTAGGGCTGCACCACAAGCGGGTTCTACTAGCGCACGGTGCTGTTGTGCAAAATTACGGCACGCATCCATTGCCATTGCGTCGCTTACTTGTATGGGTATTAAGGAGGGATGTTTTTTTGTCCATGCCAAAGCTTCGGCACTTACTTGTTTAGCTCCTAGGCTTGTTGCGGGTCCGGTTATTTTTTTTAAACTTACCAATTCTCCTGCATTTACTGCGGCTGCTAAAGAAGCCGTACCCTGTGTTTCTGCAGCTATTACTGTTGTATCTTCCCATCCATTTTTATACAAACCTTGCATTACTCCTATTAACAAACCACCTCCTCCAACCGCTACTACTACCGCATCGGGTTGCTGTTTTAGCTGTGTTTTACATTCGCTTATCATGCTGCTATGTCCTCGCCATAAGGCAGGATGGTCGAAGGGCGAAATATATGCTGCTTGTTTGTTAACTGCTGCTAGTTGTATGGCATATTCGTTGGTTTCGTCCCAAACAGCTCCTTTTACAATTACCTCCGCCCCTTGTAACCTAATATTTTGCTGTACCGTTTTGGGGGTTGTTGCAGGTACAATTACTTTTACTTTAATACCCAACTGCCGCCCTACATACGCCAATGAGTAACCGGCATTTCCTCCCGAAGAAGCTATCAATTCCGTTTTTCCTGCGGCCATCATTTCTCTAGCAATCGCATCCATACCACGTACTTTAAACGAACCCGTAGGCTGGTAGCAATCCATTTTAAGGTACACGCTTTTGCCCGTTAAATTGCTTAACGGCAACGATTTAATTGTTGGTGTTTGGTGATATAACATTGGTTTTGGTAGTTGGTAGTTGGTAGTTGGTAGTTGGTAGTTGGTAGTTGGTAG
>JAHDBT010000539.1 GCA_020630215.1 Bacteroidota bacterium | reverse complement strand
AGCACAAAACCTCTACGTACAAATTGTCGGATTTATTTTTTAAACGTTACTAACATTATTATTTAGCTTTAGGGAAGCAGAAAAAAATAACTTACCCATCTGACGGACTCTTTTTCCTTTTTGCTGCGTTAAAATTTATCCACGTAGCCCCACTATGTGGATAAATTTTGCCTTGCAAAAAGAAAAAATAGCCTCGTCATCTTGGGTAGTTTATTTATTTCAACTTCCCTTGCTTGCAACAAACGGTTATTTAAATACAAATTTTGTGCTAATTGTTAAACTAGTTAGGGGTTTCTTTTTACAGAATTAGTTCCTCCATTTTAAAGCATAAAGCACCTATTCTTAGATGGCAATTGGATGGATAAGTTACACGAAAAAGGGATGTTTTTTTGAATCTATTTCGTTGCGCTATATTTTGTTTGTTTTTTCGTTACTAATCACCAAGGGTATACAATTGGAAGCCACAGGCTTCAATACCGCTACGCTCCAGTCTTGAGACTGGAACGGGCGTTCTTTTTTTAAAAAAAAGTAACGCAGGGTCAAGCGTGCCGCTTGAGCCTTATGGTATTCAAGCCTGTGGCTTGTTAAAATGCATTTATAAATCCAATATGGTAAATAGTAACATTTTTTCTTAAAATGAAAAGGGAAGAATTTATGGGGTGGTAGAGAAAATTCATGAATTTTCTCTACGTATACAACATTAGACTTTACCCTTATTTTTTACTATTCTGAATGCGTTCTTGCAAAGTGACGGCTTCGCTTACGTCTTCCTTTCTACGCTGCCCAATGTCTATAGTGTGTTGAATAGCTGCTAGTGCTTTGCTTTTTTTACCTAGTCGAAACAGCAGTCCAGCATAAGTGTAATTATTATAGTATTCGTCTTCTATACTTAACGATTTTTCGGCCCACTTTAGGGCTTTTTTAAGCATGGATTTTTTGTTGGTATACTTGTAAAATTTTCTAGCACACTCGCTTAAAAAACGGGGGTCTTCAATGGTGTTTTTTTCTATGTGGCTGCTTACAATTTTGGTGTAATTTTTCCAGTTGCCAATGCCTTGGTAGTAGAGCGTTTTAATATGAAATGCAAAGGTTTTGCCATCACTTAAATCGGCATTTTCAATGACCCACAATGCTTTTTCAAAGAGCTTTTTATCTCGGTTTTCGATGGCGGTCATAATGCTGTTGAGTACAGCACGACGCACTTTTTGATGTACTTTTTTACCTTCCTGCGCTTTTTTATAAAAGCCAATATTGTTCACAAAATAGTCTATGGCATCGTTTTCTAAGTTAAGCGTAAAGTCGTACACAAACTGTCGGTTGGTTTCGGATGCTATTTTTTGTTTTTGTGTTTTTAAGTACTCATCTACAATGATGTTAAAGGGCAAATGGAATTGCTTGAGGTAATAGGCATACTCTCGTAAATAGTGTGGTTTTAAATTTCCTGCCTTGTATTTTTCTTCTAAATCAAATAAACGGAGGATGCCGTTGCCCAAGTTGGCTTTTTTTAAAGCGGCTATATTTTCTTCCGAAATAGGGAGCGTATTTTCTATATCACCCTCCGCATTTGCTCCTATATTTTCGGTATTTTCGTTTTCACTTCCCTTTCCCTTTCCTTTTCCTGCTGTGGCAGCATCAGTAGCAACTATTTCGTCTTCCTTTTCTGTTGGTGTGGTTTCCTGCGTTCCTAGTTTTTCATAGTGTTCTTCTAGGCGGTAATACACGTAAATATCTTTGTACAGGTCGAGGGTTTTGTTGGCTATTTCAAGGAGTTCTTTGGTTTTGGTGAGGCTGTTTTTTTGGTTAACAATATGTCCATTTTCGGTAAAAAACAGCAAGGCAGGTGCGCTGTTAATGTTCCACTTTTCGAGTAGTTTTTCGTGGACTTCTTCTTCTAGGGTAACTTTGTAGTTTACAAAGTATTTGTTAAATAATAAGCCAACTTCCTCTTGGGTAAATACATTTTTTTCCATCCATCTACAGGGAGGACAATAAACGGAGGTTACCTCTACAAATATCATTTTGCCTTCTTCTTGGGCCAATGCTTTTACCTCCTCCCAATCTCCTTCGGTAAACTGTATGGGTACAATATTTTGCGATTGCACGCCTAGCGAAAAAAAGAGGAAAAGAAAAGATACAATAATCCAACAATAATGTTTTTGTAAGTTCATAGGCGGTATTAGTTTTGAGTCGTTGGATGTAGTGCTGGGGTAGTGTGGTGGGATAAAGACCTACTATTTTTTGGAAAAATAGTAGGTCTTATAGTTCCTAATTAGTGGTAAAATTAATTTAGCAACACGCCTTTCACATCACTTAAAATATCCTCTACACCTGCTGCTGTTGGTGCTTCTGCATATACTCTCAATACAGGTTCGGTACCCGACGGGCGAATCATCACCCACTCGTTATCGCTGAAATAAAAGCGGTAGCCATCAATATCGTCGGTGCGTTGTATGTTGTATTTACCAAAACCCGTGTAACTGCCAGCCTTGCAGTTGTCCATAATGCTGTGTTTGAGTTCGTTGGTAATGCGTAGGTCGTTGCGATTGTAGGCAAAACCGCCTACTTGTTCGTATACCTCGTTAAGTAATTCGTTGAGGGATTTGCCTGTTTTAGCCATGAATTCTAATAACAATAACCCCATCCAAATGCCATCTCGTTCAGGGATGTGTCCTTTGGTAGCAATGCCGCCAGACTCCTCTCCTCCTACTAGCACATCCTCGTTTGGATCGGCCATGTAAGCGCAAATATATTTGAAACCAATTTTAGTGGTTTGTGTGGGTAAGCCGTATAGTTTACACAAGTCGTTAATTTTGTTGGATACAGAGAAAGCGGTTACCACTTTGCCCGTCATGCCTTTGTATTTGTGTAGGTAATGTACGAGTAACAAAATAACTCGGTGCGAATCTACAAAGTTACCTGCTTTATCGTATACACCTATGCGGTCGGCATCGCCATCATTGGCAATTCCTAGGTTGATGTTGCCGCTGTTTTTAATGAGTTCCGAGAATTCTATTAAGTTTTTGTGGATGGGTTCGGGAGCTTGGCCTCTAAAGGATGGGTTATCGTCGCAGTGCAGTAATACGGCTTCAGGAAATAAGCGACGCATTACATTTTGCCCTGCGCCATACATGGCATCGTAGCCAATTTTAATACCCGATTTTCGAATGGTTTCCAAATCGAAATTTTCTTCTACATGTTTCATATACATCTCTTCTAGGTCGATGTATTCTATGAGTCCTTCGGCGTGAAATTGTTCTTCGGTTTTGGTGGGTAAGGCTCGTTCATCTGGAAGTAGAGCTTCTACTTCGGCAATATCGGCAGGGCCAGCAGGGCCACCAAAGTGGGCTTTTAGTTTGTAGCCGTTGTAGGATGGGGGGTTGTGGCTGGCGGTAATTACTACACCTGCACTAGCCGTTACTTTAACAATGCCTAACGATACCATTGGCGTAGAAACAAAACCTTTTGCTAAAAATACTTTTACGCCATTATCGCATAACACTCTGGTAGCTACATCGGCAAACATGGCCCCTCCAAAGCGGCAATCGTGGCCTAGCACTACGCTGGGGTTTTCGTTGTGTTTTTTTAGCCAATCAGCGGTTGCTTGTGCTACTCGTGCTACGTTGGTATTGGTGTAAGTATCGGCAATGATGGCTCTCCATCCATCGGTTCCAAATTTTATTGGGTCGGGACTCATTTGTATTTATTTTTAGGTTATTTAAATGGTAGTGGGGTTGTGTGGGTGCGTGGTTTTGTGGAGACGTAGTAGTGCTGCGTCTCTACTGGTGCCTTTTGCGACTGCAAATTTAGGACTTTTTACTTGCTTGTTAAAAATGTAGACGGATTAGTTTGATTTGAGGTACAAATTTGACTAGGGGTGTGCATGGTTTTGGGAGGGAATTATTGGTAATTAAAATTAGTTGCAGGAACCAATTAAATTGTTTAATTTTCAAGCGCAAAACAAAATCATAAAACAAATAGGATGAAAGTGAATATTGATTAAGGAAGTAAATCCAATATTTAAGACCAATGAAAAGCTCAATCAAAATCCTCCTACTAACTTTTGTTTTTTTTATTACCTGTATAGGTTGCTACCACCAATACCACCTAAAAAAATATGCTGATGCAAAGGATATGTCTCCGCCCAACAGCATAAAAGTAGCAGATAATTTTTTTTGCGACCAAACAGAAATTAGTAATCTTAGCTGGCGAGAATTTATTTATTGGACAGAACGGTTTTATGGAAAAAACTCCCCCGAATATTTAGCAACAATTCCCGATACAACGGTATGGATGAACTTAGATAGTCTATTAACCATTCTACATCGTAATTACCACAGACATCCTGCCTGGAATGACTATCCTGTTGTGGGTATTTCGCAAGCACAAGCTAGCGCATTTTCTAAATGGCGGTCGGATAGAGTATTGGAGATGTTGTTAATAAAAAACAAAAAAATAGCTCGTAATACTAGCGATTCTAATACACAATATTTTACGATAGAACGCTACTTTAACCAAACATACGCTCATACACTTGTTTTTGATAGCACCACCTATTATCCTGAATTTAGATTGCCTTCCCTAGCAGAAAGGCAAGTACTGCTCCATTATGCCGATAGT
>JAHDBT010000538.1 GCA_020630215.1 Bacteroidota bacterium | reverse complement strand
AGAAAAAAGTGCATAAGGTATTGTAAATCTGCATTAAAAATAAGCGGAGACGGCAAAATTAAATTTTTAAACTTTGTGCCTCTGTGTCAAAATAGTTATAATTATAAAGTGTCTAACGAATCAAATCACTAGAAGAAAATTAAAACTTACTTTTGTTACACGGTATTTAGTTTTTGTCCTCAACCTTAATGTCGATTAATCCCAAGTACCAGAACTAGCTGCACAACTTACACAAATAAAATTCACATCTAGTGTTTCACTAGTACCACAAGGATTGGTAATGGTAAATTGTACCGTACCCTGATCATTATTAACCAAAGCTGCTGGATACATTGCTGTTGCGCCTGTACCCGTATTGCCGCTATGTGTACCTGTTAAAAAGGCATACACACAAGTATAACCCGGTGGTAAAGTAATTTGTGGTGCTGTATCACAAGTACCTTCCACAGGCATAAAGTCAATAGGAGTTGCTGCTGGCGATGCTTGTGCTATATTGCTAAATGTGCATACTGCTTCACTGTCCGTTACCGAAATATCTGCATTAGTACCGATATTATAAGTGAAAATAGCCGTTCCATTGGCAACCGTAGCAGGTGTATCTCCACCAATACTTACCGCATTTGCATCATTTAATACAACCGAAGCATCTGGGCCATCTGTCCAAGAAACACTTAGCTCATAAGTGCCTGTATTGCCACATACAACAGGAGTACCTACTACATTAAAAGCAGTAATGTCACAACCTAAACAAGGATCACTTACCGTAATAATTTGCTCGCAAGTACTGCTATTGTTGCAAGCATCTGTAGCCGTCCATGTACGAGTAATTACATAATCACAAGCACAAGCACCTGTAGTTGTTACATCACTAAAAGTAACAGTAGGTGTACCATCGCAGCCATCTGTTGCTGTTGCCATACCTGTGCCTGTAGGTGTATTATCATCTGCACAAGCAAGGCTTACATCAGCAGGGCAAGTAATTGTTGGAGGTGCATTATCTACTAGCAGAATGGTTTGTTCACAGGTGCTAAAATTACCACAGGCATCCGTTGCTGTCCAAGTACGGGTAATAGTAGATTCTTGAGGGCAAAGACCAACCGCAGTAGCATCTGTAAAAGTAACGCTAGGTGCAGCATCGCAATTGTCAGTAGCTGTCGCCGAACCAGTAGCTGTTGGGCTACTGTCTGCATCACAATCAATAGTAGCATTAGCAGGGCAGGTAATTGTTGGTGGCGTAGTGTCGGTAATGGTAATTGTTTGTGTGCAAGTACTACTATTACCACAAGCATCTGTAGCTGTCCATGTACGAGCAATACTAGAAGCTTGAGGGCAAGTACTGCTCAACAGCATCTGTTGCTGTCCAAGTACGAGTAATGGTAGAAGCTTGAGGGCAAGCACTTGGCGTAACAATATCAACAAAAGTAATACTAGGTGCTGGATCACAATCATCGGTAGCGGTAGCACTACCTGTTGCGGTAGGCGTACTATCGGTGCCACATTCAATGGTCACATCAGCAGGGCAAGTAATAACAGGAGCTACATCTGTTACGGTAACCGTTACCATTGCACAAAGTCCAGTTGTTTCATCTACACAGCCAGCACCATCTTCCCCTCTTATAAAGTAAGTAGTTGTAACACTAGGCATTACAGCAAAACTATTGCTTGCAGTAGTTCCCACAGCAGTTCCTCCACAAGAACCAGTATAAATATGCCAGTTAGTTGCATCATTTAAATTGCCCGTAATGCTTAAAGTACTGGTAACATTAGGGCATACTGTTGTAGGACTAGCGGTAACAGTAGGTATATCTGGAGGGGTACAAACTACGCCGCAAGCAGGAGTATTAAGGGTAAATGTTACAGGAGCGCAACCAAACTCATTCGCAATGGTTACATCTAAAGTACCAGCCGCATCGCCTGCTTGAGCGGTATAAACTCCTGTAGCAGCCACAAAGTTAGCTGCCGAAGCACCCCCCGTTTGCGGTTGCCGTCATTGCATCATTAGCACAAACAGGGGCTAAGGTTGTGGTACAAGCACTAGGCGTTGGTTGTGTAGGTGTTTGCGTAGGTGGATTTACATTCACATCAAAACTACCTGTAGCCACTACGGTAGTAGGCGAATTGTTACAAGTTGCACTGTAACTAATGGTTTGTATATCTGTTGCACATATATCTCCACTATGCGTAAGGTTAAAACTTTGGGTAATATCGCCACAAGCTTGAGAAATAGGGGCTTGTGCCACCCCATCAACCGTCCAAGTAACCGTTACATCCGAGCGAGGGCAAACAGGAATAACGCAAAGCTCTAAAGTCCAACCTTCAAGGGAACCACCATCTACATCTGCACCATCACTTATCGTTAATACCCAATCACCCATAGCTTCTTCGCCATTGAGTGTTGCCAAGGAACCAGCAGGTTGATATAAGGCACCACCAACAGGCGGACATGGGAGGGTACCTGTTGCAGCAGCATCATCAAAACCTAAATTGAAGTTATCTTCTCCATTACAAATAGCACTAAATAATTGAACGGTAGTTCCTGTAGGACTTGTTAAGGTAATGGTTAAATCTCTTATCCATGAGTGTGTACCATTAATATTGCTGATGTTTACATCACTAATTGTACCAGCACCACCAGCAGGAACGCTAATTGTTGAAGTAATGGTAGGCGTGCCAGATGCTGAAATAGCAATCGGAATATCTGTTGCACTATAACTACTAGTAGTACAAGTACAGCCAGAACCATCGTTACATTCAATAGCAGTTGCCGTAATCGTTACAGGATCACCACTGCAAACAGTTGTTATATCTGCGCTACCTGCATTATAATCGGGGCAGCTAGGACCCGTAATGGTAAAGCTTTGATCTGACATATCTAAAAAGATATTGTCGCTACAAATAATTTGAACACGGGTATTGGTACCTTCATTATTAGGCACTACAATATCGTGCGAACCATCATTTGGTACGCCACTAGCTAAGGTAATAGGGTAGGTTGCGCCCCCATCTGTTGATAGCAAAATATCTACATTTGCACAACTAACAGGTGCGGCATTCGTACCTGCAACATCCCATGTAACGGTTTCTGTATCGCCTACTGTCCAAGTAAGTGCTGTATTAGGGCTAGTGACTAAAAATGGACCAGCCGAGGTCGTAGTTGTTACAGTCATTAAATCGCTAGAGGTACAACCAGAAGTCATATTGTTATCTCTTACTGTAAAAGAAAATTCCATTGTTCTAGCTACCGAAGGAAGTACCTCCCAAGTAGTATTGGTACCACCGCTAGGCATATAACGATAAGGAACCGTAACCGCAGGTAAACTCCTAAACATTGGCCCTTGTGTTCGAGTTGGTGTAGGTGCGGCATTAGAGCCTGGGTTTTCAGGATCGTTTTGTTCCCAGCAATAAGTAACAGTCGCATCATCAGGATCACTACCTACGCCCTCTAATTTGAAAGCAGTAGAAACTGGGATGGTATAGTCTGCTCCAGCATCAGCACTAGGGCCAGCATTGCCTGAAGTAATCAGTTCGGCACAACCACTACCGTTTCCGCCATTAATAGAGGTCACTACATCACGTATGTTTACATAAGCAAAATAATCATCTACTAAGTTTTGCACATTAGCAGCACAGATGCCTGCATAACTCATAATGGTACTACCACTACCAGGCTCTACCTCGGTAGCACCACTACCTGAACGGCAACTTTGGTTACTTTGCACATGGTAGCCACCATATTGATGTCCCATTTCATGCGCCACATAGTCCACATCAAACGGATCGCCAATAGGAGCAGCTTGCCCAGTATAACCTCTACCTTTGTGCGTACCATTTTGGCTAATAGAGAGGCAAACACAATCTAAACAACCTGCACTACCACCTCCAGTAGTATTAAAGTTGTGGCCAATGTCATAATTATTTACGCCAATTACAGCATCAATCGTTTGGGCTGTTGTGGTGTTAAACTCATTATTCCAGGGGTCGGTGTTAGGATCTAAATAAATAATTAAGTCATTATTGGGTATAAACTGCATGGTGATGCCCATATCTAATTCAAAAATACCATTTACCCTATTCATCGTTACATTCATTGCGGCTTGTACAATTGCTTTGTCGCCAGCAACCGTTCCAGTTGTTCCGCCAGCTTGTGTAATATGAAATTGGGCATATTCGCCATTACATGATTGAGCTAGGCGGTAGCGTCTTAGGTTACAATCACCTAAAGGGCCTATTTGTTTATGGGCATGGTTTTCTAAGTCTTTTTTAAACTGTGTATCATCTGTATAACAAGAAAAAGAAGTAGCAGGGTTGCTGATGTCTTTACGATAATAACACATATAGTTTGCATGATCTTTAGTAAGCGGATCAATATAAACGGTGCTGTGTGTACCTGATTTTATCATACCACTAAAGCCAAAATAGGGAGAATAACTGATGCGTATATTAGCGGTAGGATCGTCTATACCTTGCCCGATATAGGTTTTTAATTCAGGGAATTTTTCGGCAAGCTTGGGATGCATTAATTCGGCATCAACCACTTCAAAACGGCCACTTTCGCCATTAGGTAAAGGAAAAGCTAGGATAACTTTTTGGTCAGCCTTCATTGCTGTACGTTTGCTTACATTGGCGGTTGCCTCCAAAAAGGA
>JAHDBT010000035.1:21330-27639 GCA_020630215.1 Bacteroidota bacterium | reverse complement strand
TAAATTTTAAATGAATCCAAAGTCTATTAAGGAAAAATACCCAACTCTAAATAAGCAGTTGCCACTTTATCAATAGCTACGGCAAAGGCAGAGGTACGTAAATCGTGTACGCTTTTGTTGCGTTTCCATACTTCGCGTATTGGGCGGTAAGCGTTGATCATGGTATCTTCTAAACCAGAACGTACAATGTCGATTTCGTCGGCTCCTTTTACTACTTTTTCTCGTTCTCCTTTAGTAGCTGGCGAACCTGATAAACGCTCAATTACATTCAACATATCGTTGCTTGCAGATTGGTGATAGCGACGGTCCATACGACCAAAGCGTACATGCGATAGGTTTTTTAACCACTCGAAATACGACACGGTTACCCCACCTGCATTTAAGTATACATCTGGAATAATCATGATGTTTTTCTTCAATAAAATTTCTTCTGCTTCAGCGGTAATAGGGCCGTTGGCTGCTTCGGCAATAATTTTGGCTTTTACTTTTTTCGCATTGCCATCGTGTATTACTCTTTCTAGGGCAGCAGGAATTAAAATATCGCATTTTATTTCTAAACATTTAGCCGAATCTTCGATATTTGTTGCGCCAGGGTAATCTAAAATACTGCCTGTTTTTGCACGGTGTTTCATCACCTTATCAATATCAAAACCTTTGCCCGTTGGATCTAAAATAGCCCCTTCGTATTCTGCTAAACCTACCAATACAGCACCATGCTCTTGGAAAATACGTGCCGAGTGATAGCCCACATTACCTAAACCTTGTACCACAACCGTTTTGCCTTCAATGCCTGGCTCTAAACCTAAAGCCTTCATATCTTGCTTATTGCTTACTGCTTCGCGAGTACCATAAAACACCCCTCTACCAGTAGCCTCTACTCTACCTCTAATACCCGATTGCGTAACCGGCTTGCCCGTAACACATCCGTAAGCATCAATATTGCTAGGACTAAAAGTTAAGTAAGTATCTAAAATCCAAGCCATCTCTCGGCCGCCTGTTCCATAATCTGGCGCAGGTACGTCAATAGCTGGTCCGATAAAGTTTTTCTTAATTAACTCCGTAGTATAACGACGAGTAATTTTTTGTAGTTGGTTGCTGGTGTATTTACGAGGGTTAATTTTAATTCCTCCTTTTGCACCACCAAATGGTACATCAACAATTGCGCACTTGTAAGTCATTAAGGAGGCCAGTGCCATTACCTCATCCTGATTAACATGCTCGCTGTAACGAATACCACCTTTACAAGGAGTTTTGTGATGGCTGTGTTGCACACGATAAGCTTCCACCACATGAAAGTTGTTTCCTATTTTAACTGGGAAACGCATTTGGTAAACGCTGTTGCAGGCCTTAATTTGATCCAGTAAGCCTTTGCTGTACTTGGTTACTGCGGCGGCTTTGTCAAAGTATTGTTCTACACTTTGGTTAAAGCTCATTGCGGCATTTTTCTTTGCTGCCATATCGTAATTATTGTTTACTTAGATGAAAATTAGATTAAAAAAACAATGACATTAGCCCTTTGGGAAATGTTCGACATAATAATTGGCAGCAAATTTATTAAAATAATCTAACTTAGATAGGGTAAAACGAAAAAATTACTAACGATTGTTATTCTCTTGATTATAATTCTACTAATCAGCAATTTTAAGGACGAATTTAGGCATGCTTGCCTAGTTTTTGGGCATGAAAGTACTTTTGTAGAGCGTAGAAGGTGTACAGAACGGGATCGTTTCTCTTCCTCTTCATAAAATCAAGGGGTAAGTCGTTGCTTTATTCATCACAGCCCAATAATAAAAAGGCGGCCCACATTTTAGGAAAACAATTTTGTTGTACCATTATTTTTTTGGAGGCTTGCATGGCTTCGGCATAGCTTTGTCCTGCTAGTATTTTACGAAATAAATTTTCTACTAGGGTGGCGGCTTCTTTGTCAAATACTTTGTAGAGGGTAAAAACCATGTTTTTGGCTCCCGAATACATAAAACCCCGATTAATGGCCATCATCCCCTCCCCTGTTGATAAAGGTCCGATGCCACTATCGCAGCAACTCAACACTACTAAATTGGCACTTAAATTTAGATTATAAGTATCGCTCATGTACAGTTTGCTTCCGTTCTCCTCATTAGCACGCTGCCCTTTTTCGCTCAACACAATGCCCGACAAAGCCAATTTATTGGTATCGAGGATGCCATGTGCCGCTACTAATACATATTTATATTGGTGGATATTTGCTAGTACGTTTACTACATTTGCTTGTTGGTTTAGGAGCAACTTTGTATGGAGCTGTTTTTCCTCAAAAAGGTTTTGTACATTTTCGACTTGCTGTTGAGAATAGACTAAATCGGGCAATTTTTGGTAATGAACAGGAGCAATTCCTAAAAGTGCATCGGGGCTTTTATGCTTGGTTTTATTGTTTAGCCCGTTAAAATATAAAGTTGCAGAATATTGGTAAATGGTTTGAAAATGCAGCAGCAAATAGTCGAGTTGTGAGAATTGAATTTTGGTAATTTTTTGGGTATTAGGGCTACACAATAAAGCCTCGAAAGGAATTTTTAATAGGGCTTGGTCGAGAATAAGCACCAGCTTTTTAATAGCTGGCAATACTGCAATAAAAGGTGCAATTAAAGCCTGATATAATTGGTGTGCATAGGTACAATATTGTTTAACTCGCAATTGTTGAATAGCAGGTAATAAGTGTTGAACTGCCTGTACCAGCGTTTCGCTTTTTGCGATTTGGTGCATGGCTATTTTTTGAGGATGGATAAACAGCACATAATAATGATGGTTACTTGTAAAATAGTTTAGCAAAACCGTATTGGCTGCGAGCTGTTGTTGCAATTGCGAAATTTGTACTTCTTTGGTATTTAATTTTAATTGGTAATATTCGGGATAATTTTGGTGAATGCTTTGCAGTAGTTTTTCGTGGGTTTGCTGCACATCAAAACGTTCGCTTTGTAATTGCAGCACTCTTTGCTCGTTAGGATTGTTTTTGTATTTTTCTTGTTGAATTTGTTTATCAAAAAAATTAAGTTCTAGGCGCAGTTCCTGCAATTGCGCTAATGTTTGCGAAGGGATATTTACCTTATTTCTAGCCTCCGCCTCTTTTACTCCTGCTAGTAAAACCAATGCTTTATTTTGTTCCGAAAAATAAAAGGCATCGTGTATATAGCCTTCTGCTTTTGTTGTTTGGTACAAATGCCAACAAACTGTTATTGCCTGTTCGTAAATGGCATAGCCCTTTTTGGCCAAGTTAAGTTTAGAACCTTCGGCCTTATAGGTTTGCCTAATTTGGTTAATGATATGGGCAGCAAATACATAAGTAGCATGTGCAATTTTTAAATAACTTTTATTTTGTGTAGCTGTAAAAATAGCGAAAGCAGTATCGGCTTTTCCTGCTAGTGCGGCTAGGAGTCGCAATGCCGATGGATATGCTTGCAAAGGAGGGTTTTGACTAATATCGGCAATATCAAAATTAGGAGCAATACTGTAGAGCGATTTTTGGTAATACTGCAAAGCTGCTTGCCATTGTTTTTGTTCGGCATAGCACTTGGCAATAAAATTATAGCGGTTGGTGGTATCGGGATGATACGCTCCTTTTATGCTAATACATACGGTTAAAGCAGCTTGGTAATTGCTAATGGCTGCTTGGTAATTTTTTTGCGATAAATAGTAGGTTCCTAAGCTGTAATAGGCTCTACTAATTGCCTGCTCATTGTTAATTTGCAGCGATAATTTTAGTGCTTTTTGGTTGTAGGCAAATTGAGTTTCGTACTGCTGCATATAGCCCAAACAGTTGCTCATATTAATGTAGGTGGTAATAATTTTAGGGTGTTGTTCTCCTAGCAATGCTTGCCAAATTTTCAAAGCTTTTTCGTAGTGGTTAAAAGCAATTTCGGCATCGCCTTTGTGTCGGCAATCGTAGCCTAAATTATTGTAGGCCAATGCTACTTTATCTTGCACATTTTCTTTTTCCCAAAGCACTAGGGCTTTTTGGTGATGTGCGAGTGCATTATCGAAATCGCCTTTAGTACTGTACACATTACCTATATTATTGTAAATGAGGGCTTTAAACTCCTTCCCTTCAAGTGCTACCTTTCCTATTTCCAATGCTTTTTCGTAGTAAAACAAGGATTTTCCATAGTCTCCTTTTTCGTGATAAGCATAGCCTAAGTTGTTGTAATAAAGGATTAAATCGGGGTGGGTTTCTCCTAGGGCGTTTATTAGTAAATCTAAGGCTTGGTGATAGTATTTCATTCTATCTCTATAAGCCCCTAATTCGCCTAAGCAAGCTCCTATATTATTGTACAATTCTGCTAAGGCAGTAATGTTTGGGCTTGTTATTTTTGCTTGGTGTAATTTTTCGGCAGTTGCGTAATAATCGAGGGCTGTTTGGTATTGAGCTAGGTAATAATAATTCTCGGCAATGCTTATGTAATACTGTTGTAGTTCTTCGGTATTTGCTTCTTTTTCAAATAGGTGTTCCTCTCCTATCAAGACATCTATTGCTGCCTGGTATTTTCCTTTTTTGAGCAGGGTGTTTGCGGTATGTAGGAGTTGTTGCATTTGTTTTTTTTAGCGGTCAGGCCATTCGCTTGCGCTCATTGTCAGCGGTCAGATCGCTGCGCTGTCAGTTTTTTTTGACTGCCAAATTGCTTCGCTTTTGGTTTTAGGTTGCTGGGGTTTTTATTGGTTGTTGTTTTGGGGAGTGTGCGTTTTGTAGCTGTTTGGGGTGGTAAAAATACAATTAATTTGGGGGGAATAAAAATGAGGGATTTTTCTTTACTACCTGGCATTGCCTTATTTTTTTGAGAAAGTAAAACATAGCTTATTATTCAATATTGCAAATTTCTTTTTGGTGTGCGAGTTAATATGATTTTATTTGTAGTGCTCATAAAATTGGTTGCTAAAAATTTCCATTGGGTCGTATTTTCTTTTAAGTGCAAAAAAGCTATCGGATTGCGGGTATACGGTTCTTAATTTTTCTTTGCTGATGTGTAAGCGGTAAGGTAAATAAAAAGTGCCTTCGTTTTTTATGGTGGCATCTACTAATTGATTGGTTAATTGCTGCATCGCTTTTTCTTGCAATTCGGTTTTCTTTTGATTAAATAAAATAACAAATCCATAAACCGTTTCTTTGGCGTAATTCATATAAGCATCTTGGTCTGCCTCTACCCTACGAATGGTGATGTTGAGTAAATCAATAGTTGACTTGATTAATAGGGATTTCATATCATCAATAAAACGATAAAAATTTCTTTTAGGAATAAAGTATTCGTGTAGGATATCTGTAGATTGAGCATCTTTGTTTTCTATAATATCTACATGGTCGTTTAATAATTCATTTCGTGAAAAAATCATATTTTTAGACACTTTATTAGCTCCTGTTTCTAAATCCCATCTTAATCGTTTTCCATATTCGCTGTTTACGCTTCCTCTAAATACAATTCGTTTTAATTCTACACTATTGGGGTTACTTAAAGGAGGCGGTTCCAATATTGTTTGCTCAAAAAAACTGAGTGTTGCTTTTTCTAAAAATTTTTTATTAGAAATTCGCAAGCGTCCAAATACTAGGGCTACGTTTTCATTGTCAGAAATGTATTGGTCGTAGTTGTCCAAGTATTTTTCGGTGTTCATTTTTAGGTATTTGTATGCTAGTGCGGTATTGTTAACTACTTTTAGCTTTAGGTCTAGTATAATTCCGAAAAGACCATAGCCACCTATTACCAACTTAAATAATTCGTGGTTCTCGGTTCGACTACAATTGCGGATTGTTCCTTCGGCGGTTAACAAGGTAAACGACATGACACTTGCCGATAATGGAGGGAGATTTTTTTGCCACCCATGTCCATTTACACTCAAAGAACCACCAATTGAAAAGGAGCTAAATGCTTGCATAATGGCTATAGATTTGTTAAAGCCATCTAAATATTTAAGCGCATCTTCCCAAAGTGTCCCTGCGCCAATGGTTAGTATATTGTTGGCAGTATCAAGTTGTAACTGTTTATAAGGCAGCATATTGATAATAATTCCGTTGGGAGAAATGCTATGTCCTCCCATGCTGTGTTGTGCCCCTGCAACGGCTACTTTTAGGTTATTCGTTTTTGCATAAATCAGTATTTCTTTGAGTTGCTCAATAATATCCTCCCTGTTATTAGGCACTTGAATAACGCTATCGACTTTGGTGAGATTTAATAAACTTGCATCATTGGTATACCCCGCAGGTATTGTTGGTGCGCTACCTGCTTCCTTCCATTTTGTTTTTAAAAGGTGAAATATTGGAATTGCCATAAAAAGGAGCATTGCAAGGATGCCAAT
>JAHDBT010000035.1:15874-21230 GCA_020630215.1 Bacteroidota bacterium | reverse complement strand
TATTGTGTAAAAAGATACTATTTTTTTGGATAAACGCAGAACTAATTTTTTGCATTTTGTTTTTATCTTTATTCAGCAGTCTCTCCCCCCCAAAAAAAACTAATTCCCCTTCTTTAAAATAACCACTTTTGAATTCATAACTTTCGCTATTTATTAGAATATACAATATTTCTAACATTTCTTTTTTCCCTTTTCCGTTCTTTTTTATCTTCCCGAATTTCTCTTTCAACCTCTTTTTGAACAAGTTTCCACCAAAGAATAGCAGGAATAAGATCGCCAGAATGGATTTCAAGTCGATAGGCTAATTGAAGACTTACTTTTTCTCTGCCATTAAGAATTCTACTTAACCTAGTTTTGTGTATACCCAAATCAGTTGCTAGGTCTTTTTGCTTTTTATTTAAAATATTCATGTATTCTTTCAAAAAAATAGCAACTGTTTTACTTTCTTCATAAATATTATTATCGATATAGCTTTCAATAGTATACTTCAATCTAAGCAACCCAGCATACACTTTATCTTCAGGAGTCATTGCCTCCAAGCTTTTTTTCCTAATGTTCCAAATTTCTTCATCAGATTGTTTTTTTTCGGCTGGAGTCATCTCTTTGGTAACATAAAAATTTTCGGCAATTTCTGCTGCTGTATATTTTTTTGTTAAGTCTTTATATTTTTCTTGGTTACTTTTCATCATTTAGATATTCATTGATTAAAAAATTGGAATTATGTAGTTCAGTAAAAAGATGCGTCCCCATTTCTTTAAAACCATATTTTTCTTTATAGAGTTTAATGATTTTTGTTTTGGAAACTAATGAGACAAAACCACCATAGTCTTTTTGATACGCTATACGACAAGCATACGCAATTAGACAGCCAGCTAACCGATCGATCTCTTTATTTTTCCCAATATTGTTTTTAGATATTTCTAATAAGTGAATTTCTATTCTTAGTTCTCTAGTAATATCAATTAGGGAAATTAAGCCAAGTATCTCATCTTCGTTTTTCTTATGTATTTTAAAAACGAAATTTTTTTTTTCTCTTGCCCAGTCAAACTCGAATTGATCGATTTTTTTGATTTTAGGATAATCTTCCTCAGATACAAGGCAAATAACTCCTTCTTCAAAGATTTGTTTTTGTATATTCCATAGTTTCATAACGCTAATTTACAAAAAAAAGTTTACAAAAAACATAATCTTTTGTGATATTTTTTCTCAACCCCTAACAATCCCCCCCACCAAACTCTCCAACTCCTTCTCCTCATTCAACCACCAATTAGCCGCAAAAATACGCTCAAACTGAAAGCCTAAACGTTGTAGTTGTTCTTCTCGGTAAATGTCGTGCATATAAGCTTCGGGGCTTGGGTGATTTTTATTGCCGTCGCACTCTATGGCAATAGGCTTTAAATTGGCATTGGCTTCCATTTCAGCATCGGTTCTTAAAATGGCGATGTCTACTACAAAACCACCTACTTTGTAGTGTATTTTTATTTGTTCGGGCTCAAAATGTTTTTGTAGCTGTTGGGCTACTACTTGTATAAAAGGACTGGTTTCTTTAGCGTAGACATTGGCTATTTGTTGGGCTTTTTCGTTGCAATGTTGTGCTAGTAATTGTAGTATGGACTGCCGCACTTCCTCTTGTCCATTAGACACTGCTTTGGCGTAGGCAATGTAGGCATATAAACACGAACGACCTGTAATTCCTTTTTCCATTATCTCGCTGGTGTAGCGGTTGTAAAACTCCGAAGGAATGGAAGTACAGACCATTACTTGATGCTTGGCACGGGTAATAATTACGTTCAACAATTTGTAACCTTTGGATAAGTTAATAGGTCCAAACAACTGTAAAAATCGCCCGTCTACTCGCTTGCCAAAGGTGGTAGAAATGATGATGATGTCTCGCTCATCTCCTTGTATGTTTTCTAGGTTTTTTACAAATAAACCTGCCCTTTCTAAAGCCATCATTTTTTCTGCGGCAGCATCGCCTTGGTGCTTAATAGTTTGTATTTTTTCTATAATGAGGTTACGCTGATGAAGGTTAAACGTAGCGATTCCTACACTTGGCAAACCTTCTATTTCATATTTAACAACTCTAGCATTACCTTCTGGTAATGAATCACTTATGCTGTCTATTCTGCTTTCCTCTTCTAATGGTTCATCTACGGCTTGTGTTTTTAGTTTTTCTAGCGGCTGCACTTTTTCCAACAATAAATTAATCACCTCATCGGCTTCTATTTCGTTGAGGCTTTTATCGTAAATGCCCTCGCATTCTACTAGCAGCATTGGGCGGTAAGCTACCTGTGCAGGCATCGGTACTAGGCGAGAACCGTAGAAGGCACTGTTGGAAAAGTCAATTAAATAAGGGTGGCGGGAACGGTAGTGAAAATCTAAGAAAGAACGTTGGTAGCCCATATCCTCGGCGTACTCTAGCAGGGATTCTTTTTCTAGTAAATCTAAGTCGTCGGCTGGGAGTTCTTCGTCATCTTCTTCGGGGGCATCTAGCAGTAAAACATTTTGGGTGCCGAAATAACTCGAAGGCGGCATTTGATGTATATCGCCCGATACAATTTTGCATTTCCCTCGCAATAAAGCCACAAAAGTATCCTCTAAACGCAACTGACTTGCTTCATCAAAAATGACTACATCAAACAAATTTTGTATGAGTGGCACAATGCTGCTACACACTACTGGATTGACTAAAAGAACAGGGAAAAAATCGGTAAACAAATCAAAATCGGCTTTAATGATTTTACGTAGGGAATTGCGTTTTTTGCCTTTGCTGCCTCGTTTATTGTACAGGCGTTTTACGTTGTAATTGTCGCCTTTTGTATTAAAATGCTTTACCGATTTTTGCTGGGTGCTGGTCCAGCTATTAATAATTTTAGCGGTCTGTTTTTCTCGTATTGTTGCTAGTAATTGTGCTAGGGCATGAATTGGTTCTTCGCTGCTAGGCGTGTGCGTGCTTTCGTTGCGAGCTAATAGCCAATAGTAGTACCAACTTTCGAGGGCGGTTGTCCACGCTTTAGGCTTTGTTTGTATTAAGGCTACTAGCACTTTTTGTTGTGCCGAATTAAGTTGCAGATAAAAGTTTTTCCAATTGTAAAAGGGCTTAAAATCTTTAATGTTTGTTTGTATGCTTTGGAGGGTTTCGGCTAGTAATTCCAAACTTGTTAATTCGTCGTTTACCGAAACCGTATTTTCTGGCACTTGGTGTATCAATAATTCGCTTTCGTTTACCTGTTGTATAAACTGCCGATATTGTTGTGTTGATTGAAACAACTCGTCATCAAAAGCTAAATCGGGAAATAATGTTTTATGCGACAACTCACTTACCGACTTCCTTATAATTTCGGGATGCAGGGCTTGCCACGATAATAAAACAGCTTCTAATTCTAGCAAGTGATTGTTAAGATTGCTAAATGTTGGCGGTTGTTCTTCGGTAATGGTTAGCCATTCAAAAGTAAAATAAGGCTGTGCAGCATGTAGTTTTTTTAGGGTTTCATAGCTGCTTAACACTTGTTGCTGCGTAGTGCGTATTTGCTGAAATTTACTGCTTAAAAAGGCGGCTGTTTTCACCCACAATTTACGTCCTCCCAAACGCATATTAAAGTTGTTTTGGTGGGCAGTTACATTGTCGGTAATGGTTTGTTGCAAACTTTTTAAAGGTGTCTGAAACGCTAGGAAAGCATCTTGCAAGTGCTGCGTTAATCTTTGCTCATAAAGTCCTTGTAAACCAAGGAGTTGTTGTTCTTGACTTGCTAAATCACTTAAAAGGTTTTGATTTGTTTTTTCTATTTGCACCACCAAGGCTCCGACATTAAACTGTTGGTATAATTGGTGGTTAATTAAGTCCAACGGATGGTCTAATTGACCGATGCGTTCAAAGAGGGGTTTGCCTTCGGCAATGGCGTGTTTTATTTGCACAAATTCCTCGAAGGTAAAATCAAAATCGGTGCTGTTTAAATGGTCGGCTAAAATGGCTTTGCTTTGTTTTGCTTCGCTTTGTAAATATAAGCCTACTAGGTCGGTCCAATTAAAACTGCCTAGCAAATCCATCCCTAAAAACCGATGTCCTTCATTAATAGCAGTTTTGTTTTTCTCGGCTTCGGTTAGTAGATATTGGTAGCGTTTTTCTCCAAAAACTACGGGGGTAAATTTGCGATCTATTCTATCTCGTACACTGTCTACTACCTTTGCCCTATCTTTGGCAATATCCTCAATAATTACATTGAGTTCGTGCAAGCCCAGCTTGTTTAAATTTTGTTGAATGACCTCTAATGCAGTACGCTTTTGGCAAACAATTAAGCACTTAGCATTGTTCTCTAAGGCATTGGTGATAATGGCGGTTAAAGATTGACTTTTTCCAGTACCTGGTGGTCCTTGTATTATTTGTTGCGGAACAGTAGCAATATTGTTTAAAATGGCTTGCTGACTAGGATCGGTCGCTACGCCCGCAAAGCTACTTTTTTGAAACGTGTTAAGTTCATGATCAGCCTCGTAAAATTCGGTTTCTAGGCGTAATTCAGCATCCATTAATTCGTTCCATGCATCGGTAGGCGGTGCGTTCACTACATAATTTTGTGGGTTATTTATCAGTTGTTCTACATCTTTAATAATGCTTTCCTTCTGCGTTTTGTAAATGCCAAATACACCCGACCATCTTATGCTTGGCTTGTTCACCTCAATATGCTTAATAGTTTCGGGTCCTGGACATACAGCAATCGTAGCCTTTGGGTATTCCTCATTAGCATTTAACTGTGTTAAAATCTGATTGCATAAATTGACCACCTCTTGTTCTTCTAGTAAATCATCTGCTAAATATTCGTCAATAATACTCTGTATGCTAATGCCTTCGTCGTTTTCGATGTGCGAAATTAGTACTTGATTGAGGTAAATGGGATAATCTTCTCCCCGTTTTATCGTCCATCGGTACGCTTGTTTGTCCGATTTATCAATATCTAAACTCCATATTAAAATGGGGGCTTTAATAATTTTACTAGGGTCTTGTCTATCTCTTTTAATTAAAAGGGGGTAGCCAAATCCAAAAGGTTCGGTGCCGTGTTCTAAAAAATTATCTCGATTTTCGTAGGTAATGGCATTTAAGCGTTTATTTAAAGTAAGTAGTCCTTTCTGTTGGTCTACAGGGAGTTGTGCAACACCTTCTTTAGAACGGCTATAAGCAATAGGGAAGTTAAATTTGCTTTTGGTAAGGAGCGTATCTAAAAATTTTAGGGCAAGGCTTTCTTGCAGCAAGTCTAAATCGAGGGCATCCAAACGGTTTAAACGTTTGCCGGGCAGCACGTTTAAGTGTATAGAACGGCGGTTGCCAGTTGTTAACTTTTGTTTCAGCTTTTTTAGGAATTGG
>JAHDBT010000035.1:14435-15774 GCA_020630215.1 Bacteroidota bacterium | reverse complement strand
TATTTAGGGAGAGGGCAAGTGAAGTTTTAATTAACCTACATATAAAGCTCCATAATGGTAGGTTTTGATGCCTGTCTTTGTTGAGCGATGTTAATACACTTTGTCCAATATTCTCCTCTACGGCTATCCGAAAATTTTTCTTTTTTAGAAATGGTTTGTGTGTAAGCCTCCTTCACCAAAACGGTATCCATCATTATTTCATAAACCGCAAGCGTACAAACTAAGGAGTCTATCCAAACATCATTTTGGGCAAACAAGCTTGGTTGTTACACTCACAACAAAACAGCAAGCAATTAATCGTAGTAATTTATTCATGATACAAGTATTTTAATTCCTCAATTACCAAATCCGTGGTTTGATTTTTCAAAATTACAGTATCTCAACTATAAAAAGTGTTAATGCTTTGTTAAGGACCTTTAGCTTTTCTGTTACCCCAGATTAACACCAGTTTTCATGGAAAACGACTAAGCTCTGTGTGCTTCATTAAGCCTTGCGGCTTCGTGCCCTTAAAGAACAGAAATCTAAAATTGCCAACTTAATGTTGATTGATGTTAAAAACAGGAAGCTAAGACAAGACAAAACCTCTGAGTCTCTGTGCCTTCGCATCAAAAAAACGATGCTAAAAAGCATCAATAAAATCTACCTATCTAAGGAAAAGGAGAAAAATCACAAACCGCTAAATCTGCCCCACCTCTAAACTGACATTTTCCTGACAAATGACAAAATAATGACCGGATTTCTACGTTTAAACATTTCGGGCAAGATTTTGGTTATACCAACTAACGTAATCCATAATTTGCAACCCACGTTTGTCATTTTGATAAAAAGAGAACATGAAAACATATCAGGAAGCCATTGATTTTTTGTTTCAGCAACTCCCCATGTACCAACGAGTTGGGGCTAAAGCGTTTAAAAAAGATCTAACCAATATTATGCTGCTTACGGAGTATTTAGACAATCCGCAGCATTCCTTAAAGTGTATACATATTGCAGGAACTAATGGCAAGGGGTCTACTGCACACGGGATTGCGTCGGTTTTACAAGCGGCAGGTTTAAAGGTTGGTTTATACACATCGCCTCATTATCGAGACTTTAGAGAACGCATTAAAATTAATGGGCAGTACATTAGCGAGGAAGCAGTAATGGAGTTTGTACAAGCACATAAAGCCTATTTTGCCGAACTAAAACCGTCCTTTTTTGAAATTACGGTAGCCCTAGCTTTCCAGTATTTTGCACAACAAGAAGTAGACATTGCCGTAATAGAAACAGGCTTGGGCGGACGATTGGATTCGACCAACATTATTACCCCTCTACTTAGCGTTATTACCAATATTAGTTA
>JAHDBT010000035.1:11008-14335 GCA_020630215.1 Bacteroidota bacterium | reverse complement strand
TGGATTCGACCAACATTATTACCCCTCTACTTAGCGTTATTACCAATATTAGTTACGACCATACCAATTTCTTAGGAGATACCCTAGCAAAAATTGCCTACGAAAAAGCAGGCATTATTAAACAAGATGTGCCAGTAGTAATTGGCGAAACGCACTACGAAACTAGTGCCGTTTTTAAGGACAAAGCAGCGGCAATGAACGCCCCTATTTACTTTGCCGACCAACTGATAAGTGCCTCACATACACATGCAAGCTTAGACCACACTTACTTGAACATACACCGCCTAGAAGATCGAATGCTTTTATACCCCGATTTGGTGAGTGATTTAACAGGTCCCTTTCAACCCAAAAACCTCCTCACCATCCTACAAACAATGGAAGTTTTACCCCAAATTGGCATCGAAATTAGCCGAAAACAGGTGCGTATGGGCTTACGACAAGTACATAGTGCTTGTAATTATATGGGTAGATGGCAGGTGCTACAGGCTAGTAAACCCACCATAATTGCTGATAGTGCCCATAATGAGGGCGGTTTAGCCTATACGATGACCGAAGTAAAGAAAATGCCCCATGATGACTTGCATATTGTGCTAGGAATGGTAAAAGACAAAGACCTTTCTAAACTACTTGCTCTGTTTCCTAAGCAAGCAACCTACTACTTTTGCAAACCCAATGTTCCTAGGGGCTTGGCAGCCAATTTACTGCAAGACCAAGCACATCAGCATAGTCTAGTAGGCGGTAGTTATACCTCGGTAAAAGCTGCCTTATCTGCGGCACATAACAATGCACACAACAATGATATTATTTATGTTGGGGGAAGCACTTATGTAGTTGCAGAAATAATATGACAAACAAATGATGAGTAAAGCCATCTGTTATACTTTGATAATTAATCAGAAATGCCTATATTTACGCTGTTAACCAATGAACTTTTATATGAAAGTTGAAAAAAACTTACGTATTATAGGAAGATTAGATAAGGCAGATTTTACAGAATTTGCTCTAGAAGATATTGACATAAAAATGGATACAGGAGCTTACACATCTAGTATTCATTGTCATAATATTAGAGAGGTAAAATACAAGAGTGGAAGAAGTGTACTAAAATTTAACCTGCTCGATCCTTCTCATCCAGACTATAGCAACCGTTTATATACAGCGAAAAATTACGAAATAACAACTGTAAAAAGCTCAACAGGCCATACAGAAATACGCTATGTAATCACCACAGAAATTATACTTTTTGGTATAAGTTACGATATAGAATTAACTTTATCTGATCGATCTGTGATGAAATATCCAATTTTAATTGGTAGAAAGTTATTATTGAATAACTTTGTGGTGGATGTTTCAGAAACATACCTTTCCTTCAAAACTAAACATCATACCACTGATGAACATAGCCATACTTTCCCAGAAGTCCAAGCTCTACTCCACTCGAAGACTGGTTGAGGCGGGTAGAAAGCGAAATCACAACATGCAAGTGCTAAGTCATTTGCGTTGTAAAATTGTTATTGAAAAAGACAATCCACAGATATTTTATGACCAAGAAAAAGTGCAAGATATTGACGGAATTATTCCTCGTATTGGCGCATCGGTTACCTCCTATGGGGCAGCAGTTGTAAAACAGTTTGAAATGATGGGTGTAGCCACCGTAATGTCCTCTGATGCCCTGCTGCGTTCGCGCGATAAACTAACCAGTTTACAACTCCTCTCTAAATCAGGTTTGGCACTCCCCAAATCTGTTTTTACCAATTATACTCGTAATGTTAAACAAGTAATGAAAGCCGTAGGCCGTGGTCCCTGGGTTATAAAACTCCTAGAAGGCACACAGGGTTTAGGCGTAGTAATGGTGTCTAACCCTAAAGCTGCCGAATCGGTTATTGAAGCATTTCAAAAAATTAAAGCACGTATTATTGTGCAAGAATTTATTAAAGAATGCTTTGGTACAGATGTGCGTGCTTTTGTAGTAGATGGACAAGTTGTTGCCGCTATGCGACGCACTGCACAAGAAGGAGAATTTCGCTCTAACATACATCGAGGTGCTACCGCCGAAGCCATTGAGCTAACCGAAGAAGAAGAAAAAGCTGCTAAAATTGCTGCCTATGTTATGGGCTTAGATGTTGCTGGGGTTGATATGCTGCAATCTAACCGAGGTCCCCTTATTTTAGAAGTAAATGCCTCGCCAGGACTAGAAGGCATCGAAAAAACAACGGGCATTGATGTAGCCTCCAGAATCATTGAGTCCCTAGAGAATAACATTTGGCGGCAACGAGAGTGCCTTTAAGAAATATAGCCCACTTCTTACAAGATATTACTATATTAGCGCATCTTTTTGCCTACAACTCCTACTATATATGATTGACGAAATTAAAATTAATAATACTACAATTGTTCCTGGACAAAATGCTACCATAAAAATTGATGTAGCCAAATTACCCTCTGGAACCGACATTCACTTAAACATACATGTGTTTAGAAGTCGGCAACCTGGTCCTACTATGTTGGTGATGGGCGGTATGCATGGCGATGAAGTAAATGGCGTTGAAATTGTACGGCGAATGCTAGAACAAGAATTGTTTGAAAACCTATCGCATGGAAATGTGATTGCCATTCCGCTGCTAAACATTTATGGTTTCATTAATTTTTCTAGGGATTTACCCGATGGGAAAGATGTTAACCGCAGCTTCCCAGGATACGAAAATGGTTCGTTGGCTTCGAGAGTTGCCTACACTTTCACTTCCGAAATACTCCCCCTCATAGATTTTGGCGTTGATTATCACACAGGCGGCTCCAGCCGTTTTAATTATCCGCAAATCCGCTTTTCTCCTAAAGATAACCACGCCGAAGAAATTGCCAAAGCTTTTGCTGCCCCCTATGTTTTACACAGCAATCCGATTGATAAATCGCTGAGAAAAGAAGCTGCCAAAAAGGAAAAATCTATTGTTGTTTACGAAGGAGGCGAATCTTTACGCATGGATAACCGAGCCATACAAGAAGGCATTGATGGTATGAAACGCCTAATGCTTTATAAAGGTTTTACCAAAGAACCTGCTCCTTTTCCTAAAGAACCGCCTAAATTATTCGCCAAAAAAAGTTGGCTTCGTGCTACTCGTTCAGGGCTTTTCCGTTGGTACAAAGGTTCAGGGCAATCCGTAATACAAGGCGAAGAAATTGGCGTTATTAACGACCCCGACGGGCAAACCGCTATCCCTGTACTAGCACATTTTACAGGGCATATTGTTGGTCATAGCAATGCACCTGTTGTTAACCAAGGAGATGCTTTGTTTCATATAGCGTATTTGGAGGAGTAGTTGGTAGTTGGTA
>JAHDBT010000035.1:1533-10908 GCA_020630215.1 Bacteroidota bacterium | reverse complement strand
GTAGTTGGTAGTTGGTAAAAAATAAGGGTTTAATAAGCAATTACGAAATCACAATTTTCAAATAATAATCAATCATCAAAATTCAAATCGCAAATAATAATCAATTACCAAATCGCAAATTCTGAAATCTCGTAGAGATGACCGACATTGTAGCCCTAGAATTTATTTCATGGGAAAATCAAATTTCAAAAATCAAAAGCCCCAAGCATCACCATTTTCGATGAATTAGGTCGCACCTACAGTGCTAGTTTATTGGGGATGCCGTTTTGCTATAAACAGGTTGTACCTACGGCACTAAAATTCCCTAGCGTCAGCAGGGAGAATCAAATTTTAAAAATCAAAAATCCCTAGCGTCAGCAAAAAAAAATTCTAAATCCTAAATTCTCGATTCTAAATTTTAAATGAAACACCTCCCTAACGTCAGCAGAAAAAAATCAAATTTCAAAAATCAAACCTCCCTAGCCTCAGCAAGAAAAAATTCTAAATCCTAAATCTTCGATTCTAAATTTTAACTAATTCCCTATGCCTAACCAAACACCTCCTAGTAATAAGCACCAAAAATACCTCCCTATACTTTTACTGTTGGGCTTATTTATAGCCAGTTCGTTATTCGTTAATTACCAAGGCAAAACCGTTTTTTGGAGTGGTTTTATTGCCATGATGTTTTTTTACCTCCTCATTTTTGTAGTGGGAATATGGGCGAGCAACCTCCGCAAAACAGATAGTGCAAGCGATGTGATGTTGGCAGGACGCAGTATTCCGCTAGGCATTGCGGTGTTTACCATGAGCGCAACTTGGATAGGTGGCGGTTTTATTAATGGCACTGCCGAAGCAACTTTTAGAGATGGATTGGCGTGGGTGCAAGCTCCGTGGGGATATGCATTAAGCCTTATTATTGGTGGATTGTTTTTTGCCCGCAAAATGCGTCGCTATGAATTTAAAACCATGCTCGACCCACTAGCACAACGCTATGGAAAAAAAATGGCTGCCCTCCTATTCCTCCCAGCCCTCGCTGGCGAAATTTTCTGGACCGCAGCCATCCTAACGGCCCTAGGCACTACCTTTGGCACTGTGCTAGGATTGGATTTTAATACCTCCATGATTTTATCGGCCATTATTGCCATTGCTTATACGGCTATTGGCGGCTTATGGGCGGTTGCCCTCACCGATATTTTACAAATGATTTTATTGATGTTGGGGCTAGGATTGGTGATTCCCTTTGCACTACAAACGGTTGGTGGATTGGATATGGTACTCACGACTTACCAAGCGCAAAAAGGTTCTTTAAGTTTGCTCCCTCCGTGGCAGGCTTGGGATGTGGCTAAACATCCTGCTTGGGGCAATTACTTTTGGAATTGGTTGGATTTTGCTTTGTTGCTCATATTTGGAGGTATTCCGTGGCAAGTGTATTTTCAGCGGGTGCTTTCTGCAAAAAATGAAAAGACGGCTATGTGGTTGTCTATTATAGCAGGGTTTGTGTGCTTTTTGGCGGCTGTTCCTGCGGTAATTATTGGTATGATTGGCGTAACGGCTGACTGGTCGGCTTTTGGCGTGGCAAAACCTACAGGTGCAGATTCGGCTTATATTTTACCTTACGTTATTTACCACCTTACTAATCCGTATGTAGCGACTATTGGCTTGGGGGCAGTAGCAGCGGCGGTGATGTCTTCTGTCGATTCGTCTATCCTTTCGGCTTCTTCTATGGCTAGTTGGAATGTGTACCGACCTTTGGTGAAACCCAATATTAGCAACGAAAATTTAACCAAGGTTATTAAGCGTTGTATCTGGATAGTGGGCATTGCCGCTACGCTGTTGGCCATACAAGTTAAGAGTGTTTATACGCTCTGGTTTTTATGCAGCGATTTTGTTTTTGTGATTTTATTTCCGCAATTGGTTACGGCCCTTTTCGACAAAAAAGCGAACCGCTATGGCTCGATGGCGGGTTTTGCAGTTGCCTTTGTTTTGCGTTTTGGTGGTGGAGAAGCTACCCTAGGCATTCCGCAAATTCTCCCTTATCCAATGGTGGTGGATGAGGTGGTTTTGTTTCCGTTTAGAACTTTTGCAATGGTGAGCAGTTTGTTAACGATTGTTTTGGTTTCGAGGTTTACGCAAAGGCAATGTGCGCCTGTTGTGTTGGCGAAGGCAGGTGGTTAGTAGCGGGTAGATGGTACGGGAGCTTTAAGCTTTTCCCTTTAGCAACTTGATTTTTGTTGGTGCTTTTTAGTATCGCTTTTTTTGACACGGAGGCACAGAGACTCGGAGGTTTTGTCTTGTCCTAGCTTCCCATTTTTAACATCAATCAACATAAAATTAGCACTTTATCGCTCTGTTTTTTAAGGCCACAAAGCCGCAAAGCTTAAAGAAGAACTAAACCCTTAGCTTAAAAAAATCCGTGCTAATCTGCGTAATCTGTGGTAAAAAAATGCGAGAAGCTTTTTGGCTGATTAGTAGCAAGCAAAAAACAATCTAACTTCCCCACAAATCAAAGTGTTGGGGTTTGATTTTTTGTTTAAAAAATATTTGGCTGGCTTGCTCAAAAGATTGTGTATAATCAGAAATAAAACATTGATAATTAGGGGTTTCTTTGGAAGAATTGAGAAGTTGGTGGGTCGTTAAAAGTTGCTTTACCCTAACAGCTACCGTATCTGTAGAGTCGAATATTTGGATGGGTTGGATGGCGTTTTGTTGCCAATATTGATGTATGTCTTTGGCAATAATTGGATAATGTGTACAACCAAGGATGAGGCTGTCAATATCGGCAAAATCGGGATCGGCGAGGTAATGCTCAATGATGGCGGCCATGATTTTTTTGTTGTGAAATAAGCCCTCCTCTATCATCGTGGCTAAGGAACGGGCGGCTTTGGCAACGATGTGTAAATCGGGGCGCAGGTGGCTTATTTTTTGGGGATATATACCTGTTTGCACGGTACGACGAGTAGCCATTACGCCTACTTTTTGTTGAGCATTGGCCGCAACTGCCTCCGCAACAGGATCGATTACGTTGATGATAAGTGCTTCGCTACCAAAGTATTTTTGTACCAATTGGTAGGCTACCGAAGAAGCAGTATTACAAGCAATTACAATCATTTTGCAATTTCGCTGTAGTAAAAAATCGCTTATTTTTAAGGCATACTGCTGTATGGCTTCTTCCGATTTATCGCCATAGGGCAAATGTTCGGTATCACCAAAATAAATGATTTGTTCGTTTGGCAGATACTCGCTAATAGCAGCGGCAACGGTTAGGCCGCCTACACCAGAATCGAATACACCTATGGGAGAGGTTGGTTGCATTTTTTGAGGTTTGATTTTTGGTTTTTGAAATGTGATTTTTTCCTGTTAACGATTGTTCCCACCGAGGCAGGTGCACGAAGTTTGGCACTAAGTTGCACGGAGTTTTATATGCTGATGTAAGGAGGTTTGATTATTAATTTTTGAAATGTGATACTTGCCTGCTGACGTTAGCAGAAAAAAAAAAAATCAAACCTCCGCAATCAAGTATCAAATTTCAAAAACCCAAACTAAAGATAAAGACACAAAAAAGCTTTCTTAAATACTTACAAAGTAGTTTAAGAAAGCTTTCTAATAGTTTAATTTTTCAGTAGGAATTTTGCTTGTTTAATTCCTTACTTCTTTTAGCCGTTGTTTACAGTTTGGCTCTTACTTGTGTGGTAATATCAGCCCCTGGGTCGGCGTATAGTACGCTGCCTACGCTCATATCTAGTACGTAGGTATATCCTTCGGCTTTAGCTACGGCTTCTATGGCTACCACTACTTTATCCTTAATAGGTTCTGATAATTCTTGTTCTTTTTTCATCAGCTTTTGTTGTGCGCCCATTTGTTCCTGTTCCAATTCCATTTGGCGTTTTCTAAAGTCATCGGCTTTTTGTTGTTGTTCTACGGGGGTTACACCGCCTTGTTCAACTCTTTGCATAAAGCTTTGGTAATCCGCCACTAGTTTTTTTTCTTTGGCTTCTAAATCTTTTTGTAATTGCGAAGCGTAAGTTTCTAACTGTTTTTCGGCAGCTTTCCATTCGGTTAAACTGCTTAGTAGTTCCATACTATTTAAGTGTGCTATTTTTTGTGCTTGTATATTTGTGCTAAAAGCTAATAAACCACAAACTAATATAGCGAACATTATTTTTTTCATATCTGGTGCTATTGTTGTTTTTTGATGTACAAAAATATTATTATTTGCTAAAATAACCTAATCTAAGGGCTTAGTAATAAAAAAATAACCTGCTTTTCTAATTCCTTTCCCCTTTTAGGTAGCAAGTAGCAGTTATATAGCTGGTTCTGTTTTATTGTAGGTATCTATACATAGCTATTTCCTAAAACGTCTAATTGTTATAGAATATTTGTTGTTAGGGTAAAAAAGTCTATTACGAATAATAAAACACTTTACTTTTTCTTATTCATTAGACAACAAAAAAGCCCTCTCAAACCAATTGTTTTATTGATTTAAGAGAGCTTTTATTCATTTCAGTTTGTTGCTATTATTTTAATAACTACAATTTTGATTTTACTTGTGAGGTAATATCGTTGGCATCTTCGGCAAAAAGTACGCCGCCGCCACTAATATCTAAAACATAAGTATAACCATTCTCTTTGGCTACCGATTCGATAGTGTTCATTACTCTAGTACGAATAGGTTCTATCAATTCGTTTTCTCGTTTTACAAGGTCTTGTTGTGCCTTCATATTGGCACTTTCCAAAGCGGCTTGTCGGTCTTGAAACTCTTTGGCTTTGCTTTCTTCTTCTACCCTCGTTAAATTTCCTTTTTGGCTTTGTTCCATTACCTTATTATAATCTTCTAATAAAGATTTTTCTTTGGTGTCCAAGTCTTTTTTTAACTGACTGGCATAAGTTTCTAAGCTTTTTTGCGCGCTTTTAAACTCGTCTAATCCATTAAGTAGTTCAATACTGTTGATGTGACCTACTTTTTGAGCGTATATATTAGTGCTTACAACTAGCAAGAAGCATACACCTATAGCTACCATTATTTTTTTCATCTGTTGATATAATTTTTGAATGATTGATTTTTGGGGTTTATTTTTGAGTAATGGTTGCAATAAAACAATTCCGTTACCAGTGCCTATATATTTGCTATTTTGCTCCTACTTCTCGCATTACGTCTTCGGTAATGTCGTATTTAGGATTGGCAAACAAGATAGCAACACCTGACGATTTATCCAATACAAAATCATATTTTTTGCGATTGGCTAATTCTTCAATAGCAGCATATACTTCATCTTGAATAGGCTGTACGAGGTCTTTTCGTCTTTTGCTTAAATCGCCATTATTTCCAAATTTTTGTTTTTGAAATTCGCGTGTTTCTTTTTCCATTTTCACAATTTCCTCTTCTCGTTGTGCTCGTTCACTTTCACTTAATAGTACTTGTTCGGCCTGAAAAGCACGGTAGGCATCATCAATATTTTTGTATTTCTGTTGGATTTCTTGGTTCCAATTTTCTACTATTTTATTGATTTGCTCCTGTGCTTGCTGGTAAGATTGCATTTTTTGTAGTACTGCGTCTGTATCTACATAAGCGATAGATTGCGCCATGCTAAATGTGCAAGAAGCTAGTACCAAAGCTATCATCAATGTTATTTTTTTCATAGAGCGAGTTCGTATTAAATTTAATGGATGAATTTTGTATTAAAATTGTTACTGGGTTTTACTGTGTAAGCTGCAGTATCTTAGCACACCTTTAAGTAATTACCCCACTTTATGGACTTACTTTTTAGGCTAAAGTTTAAAGTCAGCTCTTTACTTATTTTAGGTACCAATAGGCTACTCTGGTTCTACGCCAAGTACAATACTAAATCGTCCTTTGGCGGTAATGTAATCCCAAAAGGTATTGCCAATAGGTTGTGTTGATTTATCGAAGCCTACGCCATAATCAAATCCTAGTGTACCAAACATTGGGAGGAATACCCTTAAACCTAAACCTGCCGAACGTTGCACTTCAAAAGGGTTGTAATCTCTAAAAGAAGACCAAGAATTCCCTCCTTCTATAAATGCCAAACCGTAAATAGTTGAGCTAGGATTTAAGGTTAATGGATAGCGCAATTCTACCGTATATTTGGCATAAAACGGATCGTTTACATTGATGCTACGAGTAACATCCTCGCCATTGTCGCTGGTTTCGGTTACTTGTAAACGGGTGTTGGTAATTTCGCTGTCTTCGTAGCCTCTTAACGAAATAATATCGGTTCCTTGTAAGGTAAAGTTAGAAATACCATCGCCCCCTACTCTAAAGCGTTCGAAAGGCGAATGCCCAATATTGTTATTATAAAAGCCCATTAATCCTGTTTTTACTGAGGTACGCAATACTAGGTTTCCTACTAAAGCGGTAAACCATTCGGCTTTAAATTTCCATTTGTGGTACTCTGCCCATTTGTATTTTTTAGAATCGTATTGCGATAAGTCGCTAAAATCTTTGTTGGCAATAGAAGCATAAGGCGGTGTTGCTTGTACCGACAAGGAAATATTAGATCCTGAACGAGGATAAATAGGTTGGTCTAAGGAGTACCGTGCTAGGGTTGCACTTACGCTTAGGTTGTTAGAGGTTCCGTTGGTGATGATAAAGTCGGATATGGAATTTTGCAATAAATAGTGTTGGTAGTTAATGCTTGTTTGTAGGGTAAAGTTATCATCTGGCCAAGTTAATCTACGTCCTAAACCAATAGATGCACCTGTGATGTATTGTAATTGTCTATCGTCACGGTCAAGGTCAGCTACAAAGTGATTGCTAAATATACGGGAAGTAAATACGCTTACGGTGAAGGCATTAGGACGGCGGCCGCCTAACCAGGGTTCGGTAAAAGAGGCGTTAACGGATTGGTACTGTCGTCCTGTTGATTGTAAACGGAGGCTTAGTTTTTGTCCGTCGCCGCTAGGTAAAGGTCGCCATTCTTTGCGGTTAAACATGTTTCGTAGCGAGAAGTTATTGAACGACACCCCTACACTACCTACTACCGTATTACCACCCCATCCTGCCGATAATTCTAGCTGGTCGGAAGGTTTTTCTTCTAGGGTATATTCTATATCTACGGTTCCTTTTTCGGGGTGTGGAATTGGGTTAATTTGTATGCCTTCGGGATTAAAATATCCTAGGTTGGCAATTTCTCTTTGCGAGCGAATAATGTCGGAACGGCTGAATTTACTGCCTGGTAAAGAGCGCAATTCTCTACGAACAACATGCTCGTTTGTTTTAGTATTCCCTCTAATAATCACCTCATCTATGGTAGCTTGTGCACCTTCGTATACGTTTACTTCTAAGTCGATAGAGTCGCCTACAATGGCTTTTTCTATTGGGTTAACGTTAAAAAACAGGTAGCCATCATCCATGTATAAAGAACTCACATCTTGCCCGTTTGGGTCCATAAATAAGCGAGATTGCAGGAGTGCTTTGTTGTATACATCGCCAGGTTTAATTCCTAGGCGGCGGGCCAATTGCTCGTCGGAGTATTTACTATTTCCTTTCCAATCAATATTTCTAAAATAGTACTGCATTCCTTCCTCTACATCAATCTCTAAGTTTACCGTTTTTTCATCAACAAAATACAAGCTGTCTCTTACGATACGAGCATCTCGATAGCCATTATTGTTGTAGTATTCTATTACATTATTTTTATCTGCTTGGTATTCATCTTCTAGGAATTTAGAGGTATTGAATGGGGTAAAACGCAAAATGTTTTCGTCTACATATTGTAGGGCTTCTACTACGGATAGTTCGCCAAAAGTACGTCCAATATTTGCCTTTTTTAAGTCTCGCCATATACGCTGCGGGGCATCCTTTCTAATGGCGGTACGTTCGCGAGTATCTTTCATTTGCTGTTCTAGCTTTCGAGATAAGATAGCATCGTTTCCTTTAAAGATAATTTCGTTGATTTTAATTTTTGCTCCTCTACGCACATTAATTTCTAAAACGGCAGTATTTTTAAAGGTTTCATCCTTGGCTTGGGCAATATCTACTTCTACGTTTAAAAAGCCTTTGTTGATGTAGTAATCTTTAATGGCGTTTCGGGTGTTGCTCAATAGGTTTTGGTTAATGATGCGTCCTCTAATTAAGTCGATGCGATCTCTTAAATCGTCTTCCTCCACTTTTCTTACCCCTGCAAATTTATATTTGGATAAGCGAACTCTTTCTACCAATTTTATTTCTAGGAATATTACCTCATTAATTACTTTTGTTGCGTATATTTTCACATCCGAAAACAAGCCTTGTTTCCATAAAGATTTGATGGCTTTAGGAATTTCATCGCCTGGCACATTTATTTTATCTCCTACAGATAAGCCAGAAGAGGTGATGAGCACATCTTCATCTAAGTATTGTGTACCTCCTACAGAAATACCACCAATTTCGTAAACTTTTGGGGTACTATAATCCAAGAGGTCTTGTGCAGAGGTGGATGTAGGAATAATACAGAAAGATAAAAATAGTAGTGCTAAAAAAGCAATGATGTTTCTTGCGAACATATTCATTAAAAATTATTCCTATTACTTTGCTTTACCTTTATATGTGTGCTAAGTAGGTAGGTAAGGAAGTAATAAGATGGATGGTTCAAAAAATTGGGTATTTTGTTTGAACGGGTTGCAACCCGTTCTACTACTTTACTTTGCCGAAACGCCTATCTCTTTGTTGGTACTCATAAATAGCTTTAAAGAGTTCTTCTTTTTTAAAATCGGGCCAGTAGATGTCTGTAAAATACAGTTCGGTATAGGCCATTTGCCAGAGTAAATAGTTACTCATTCTTTGTTCTCCGCTGGTTCTAATCATCAGTTCGGGGTCGGGCATATTAGCGGTAGAAAGGTAGCTGCCAATTAAGTCTTCCGAAATTTGTGATGTGGCTAATTGTCCGTTTGCGGTTTCTTCGGCAATGCGTTTTACGGCTTCGGTAATTTCCCAGCGTGCGCTATAGCTTAGTGCTAGGGTAAGCGTCATTTGCGAATTGTTTTTAGTCATCTCCATGGCAGTTAACAATTCTTTGTGGCAACGTTTGGGTAACATGTTTATATTGCCTATTGCATTTAAACGAATGTTGTTTTCGTTGAGTTGCCTCACTTCCTTACGAATTACCCGTACCAACAACTCCATAAGTGCCATTACCTCCGCTTGGGGTCGCCCCCAATTTTCGGTAGAAAAAGCATATAAAGTTAAATACGACACCCCTATACGAGCGCAATTTTCGGTAACTTCTCTTACCGAGTTTACACCGTTACGATGCCCAAAAATACGATTTTTTCCTTTTTCTTTCGCCCACCTGCCATTACCGTCCATAATTACTGCAATGTGTTGGGGAAGTCTATCTAAATTAATGAGTTCTTGATAATTCACCGCAGTTTGTTTTACTGTTAAATTGCTGTATTGCT
>JAHDBT010000035.1:0-1433 GCA_020630215.1 Bacteroidota bacterium | reverse complement strand
TTGTAATTGCTTTATTGTTAAATTGTTGTGATTGCTTTTATGGCTTAACTGTTGGGTAAAAAAGCAAAACCACAAAGAACGGACTAAAAACTTAGCAAAGGTACGCATTTCGCAAAGCTTTATGTTCTTTGTGGTTCAAAAATACAGGATTATAATGGATTATTTTTTTATTTTGCTTGTGGGCATCGTTTATTAAAAATGGTGTAGGTAATACCTACATTTAACAATAAATAGCCATCATTTTGCACACTATTTCCTCTTTGTTGTCCTTCGTCGCCAATAAGGTCGCCTACTTCTCCCGAACGGTCGGCTAAAGCGGTAGCAACGGTTCCGTCTCCTAGTAAGTAGCTATCTACATAGGTGCTGCTTACATCGTCTAGGTAATCGGTGAAGGTAGTACGGTAAGCGGCTTCGGCAAAAAATACCCATCCATTGCTTAACCAATGTTTTACCCCAATGCCTAAAGGAATGGTAGGTTGTATATGTCGATAAGGTTTACGCCCAGTAAAGTCGCTGTTATTTTGTCCTTCGGTGCCTACTTCTTGTAGGTTGTACCATTCGTCGTTGTATTTAGTTCTGGGGTTAAAATACATGAGTGCCAAGCCAGCCGTTACATAAGGGCTAGTAGCATGACGCTTAGAACCTGCAATAAATTTTTGAAAGTGTAATTCTATTTGTCCCGACACTTCGATAAGTACGGTACGGAAGCTAAGGTTACGTGCTTGTTGATATGGGTTTTTGGAGGATGCGTCATCGTGACGGAGAATCGTTGCAGCAAGGCCGCCCTTAGCAGCCATGTAATCGTTGATGGTGTATCGGTATAAACCACCTATGGCGGGTAAGGTTTTGGTTAAATTAAAATCGGGATTTAAATCGCCAAAATAAGTGCCTGTGCCTATCCATGCGCCCACTTCAGAATTGTTTTGTGCTTTTATTGTAGGATTAATACAAAAAGCGAATAGTAATGCTAAAAGCAAAGCGGAGGCATACTTACATTGTGTTAGTTGCATAACGTAATTAATGATGTGATGTATTCTGTAAAATTAAATATAATGTAGAAGCTAACTCAATAGGCGTTTACGATTTTAAGAAGAAATTTGTTATGCTTTAAATCAATTAATTGATGTAGGTTAAGTATGCAGGTATAACGTACAAATGCAATTTAAAGTGCTGCAAAGATAATTATTTTATAAGAAAATTGGATAAGTTTGGCTATATATTGAAGTTTTTTTTTGTTGGACGACATTTTTTAAGTGTAGTAGTAGGTAGGCTTTAGGTAGAAAGAAGGCTTCGATTTTGTTATTTGCTCCCTAGTTTTTTTAGTGTAGGCTAATCCATTACTTACAAAACAAGCGTAGCGAGTAGTTTTTTTACATTATACTAAGTAACGCATAAAAAATAAATCCGTCATTTCTACTTGATCTTTTGCACTT
>JAHDBT010000537.1 GCA_020630215.1 Bacteroidota bacterium | reverse complement strand
AATTATGGGTATCCTACAACAAGCAGGGGTAACTATTTTGCGGAATGAACAAAAGGAAATTGCTGGTTTAAATTTTATAGGCTTAGATGATTATTGGGGAGCCAATTTTAAGCCTTATAAGGTACTGCCTTTAATTAATAATAACCTAGCAAACATTGCTCTTTGTCATAATCCCGATGTAGCAGATTTACCAATTTGGAATGGCTATAAAGGATGGATTTTATCGGGACATACACATGGCGGACAATGTAAAGCTCCGTTTTTAAATCCGCCTTTATTACCTGTAAAAAACAAAAATTATTCGGCTGGCGTGATTGATTTAAAAGATGGTCGTACGCTGTATATCAACAGGGCTTTAGGGCATTTAATGCAAGTGCGATTTAATGTTCGACCAGAAATAACCATTTTTGAATTAACCGCTACTTAAACCCAAATGATGAAAACCAAATTTCATTACCGCCTTGGTAATCAAGCAGATATTGAACAACTCATTCCTTTAGGGCTTATTTCTTATGGACAATTTAAGGAGGCAATTGGCTCAGATAATGCCAATCAATTAGCTAAAAATATTGGTCGGGCCGATTTTTATAAAGGCTTATTGACCAAATCAACTTGTTTTGTTTGTGAGCAAAAACAGGCAGATTCAACAAACGCAAAAATTGTGGGCATGGCATTTATTATTCCTAGCGGCAACCCCGATGATATTTTTTTGGCAGATTGGAGTTATATCAGAATGGTAGGTGTACATCCTGATTTTGCAGGTAATGGAATTGGCAAACAATTAACCTACCAATGTATTGAGGAAGCTAAAAATAACCAAGAAAAATACATTGCTTTGCATACGTCCGAAATGATGAAAGTTGCTAGGTATATTTATGAAAAAATAGGCTTTAAACAAATCAAAGAAATTCCCAAAAGATTAGGGCAGCGGTATTGGTTGTATTTAATGGAATTGAATGGGTAGGGAAATTTAGAATTTCAATAATAACAAATTAAAAAAAGCGGATTTTTACAATTTTAAAATACCAAAAGGTGCTAGTAAAATGAAACGGCGAAGCCCAAAAAAACTTCGTGTAACCCTGTAAAAAGCTCCGTGCGACTCCTAAAAAAATCAACAGAAATGTTTCTAAATCCCAACATCAAACTAACCATTCTATGGTATGTTTTTATTTTTATAGTAGGCTTTTTTTTACACAGAAAGAATCTCATTAGTCGCCCAATTGGAATGATTTTAATTGCAATTGGATTTGGTTTATACTTGTTATTTTCGGGATATTATTTGCATTTAATAAAAACCCCTATTTGGTATATCGAATTTAGGACAATTCCTTTTATAGAAATATTAGTGGGTACAATTGGATTAAGTTTGGGTATTTTAACCGCCCAAATTACCAAAGAAAAAGCAGCCCTTATTTTTATTATTTTTGCTTTTGGCATTACATTAAATTTCCCTCCATACATAAAAAATATAATTAACCCTACTCACGGATTTTTAAAAGGGAAAGAAAAAGATGGGGTTGTATTACAAAGTAGTACCTCTACTTGTGGGCCAAGTTGTTTGTCCACTATTTTTAAGCAGTATAACATCCAAAAAACAGAATATGAAATAGCGCAACAAGCTTTCACCTCTGGTTCTAGCACCGAAATTTGGTATTTATTACGCTGTGCAAAAGCCAATGGATTAGCTTATGAGATTAGTACAGAGGAAGATATTCAATTGGTAAAAACGCCTGCTATTGTGGGTACTTGGTTAGGAGATTATGGGCATTTTATTACCCTACTAAATCGGGAAAACAATATCTTAACAGTTGGCGATCCGCTAAAAGGAAAATTGGTTTTAACGCCTGCACAATTTTACGACCGCTACCAACTAGATGGCATGAATGTGCATTTTTTTACTAGCACCAATTAATATCAATAACCTTCCTTTTGCACCTTCCTACTAATCGGCCATTTTATTTCGTTTTCTTTTTATTAAACATATTCAACAGCACTTCTACATCTTCTACACGGCCTTTTAAGCGGGTATTTTCTCTATAAAGCCAAACAGCAATTGCCGTAAGTAATAACAACATAAATAAGGCAAACCAAGATGTGCCTGCACTACTACGAGTATTACTATCATTTGCATTATTAGCTGCTGCATTGTTTAATGTTGGCGTTTGGTTAGCCTGTTCTTCCTGATACACTTTGCTGTCAGGACTTTTCTTAGAAGTAGTTCGTACAACTTCTGTATTGGTATTAGTATTGGTATTAACATTACTAGTTCTATTGCCAGAAGTTTCCCCATAAGTATATCGGCTAATATTGCTTAAAGATTGGTCTTTAATATTATTAATTTCCACCTCTAGCTTCAACATTTTTTGATCCAGTTTCACACAAATATTATTATCTGCCTTCGCAAATTTTTCGCATATCCCTCTAAAATTATCTAAGGCATAACCACTTAAATCCTCCAAAGCATTTTCGTACAAACTATACTCTGCGGGATTGTCTATCTTCTTTTTATAAGAATTAATATTGTCGGCTAAACTAATAAACATTTGCTTATACCCTTTGGTTTGGTTTTCTTGAATAACGTTTAGCTCTTTAGCAATTTCGTTATAAGTACAAGTTTTAATGTTTCGAGCAGCAATAGGACGGTCGAATCCTGTGAGCAGTAATTTTTGAGTTACGCAATTAATATCGTCTACTGCTTTAAAAAAAACTTCTTGTTGATTTAACGCATTTACATTACTACTGATTAATAAGGCAACCGCTAATAAAAAGGCAATTTTAATATTTAAAATATTCTGTTTAATCATTATTTATTTACTTTAAGATTTAGAGGCGCAATTTACAACAAAAATCATAAAAATGTAATGGAAGTAAAGTGAAAAAATAAAAAACGTTCACTTTATTTGGTTCAATCGTTACTATACAGCATTCGCTAAATAGTAGTATAAGGTAGAGCGTACGCTTCGCTTTTGGTAGAAAGACGGCTTCGCGTCGCTATTTACTCGGTAGTTTTTTAGTATTGGCTAATCAATTACCTACAAAATTCACATGGCGAGTAGTCCTTATACATTATACCAAAGTACTTACTACTCGTCGCTGAACAGTAACATTCAATCTGAAAAATGTTTACTCCTCATTATACCCAATTATTTTGTTCTAGATATGAACGAGCGGTTTTTGGTGTAGTAAAACACCTGTTTTTTAGGCATTTCTACGCAAGCACGATAATTGTTCTGCAAATTTAGCATTGTTTTTTTTCGGTACAAAGTCATGCACACTATTATTTAGTTCTACTAGCAAATTAGCAGCTACAAGTAAGTACTACTTTTTTAGGATAGCCTGTGCCATCAACATTATTAAACAGTATAAAAAGTCCTAATCAGATAAGCATTTTAGTTTTTTTCTTGTTTTTTTCTCTTTTTTTTAACAAAAGATGGTTTGAGTTTTGAAAATACTAAAAAAATTAGTATCTTGCAGATGAAATATTTAGCACAAAGCTACAAATGGGTAATTGGAGGTGGTATTTTGGGTAACATTTTGCTACCTCCTACCCTATACATTTTTTCATCTTTGGGGTAGGTTTATTGGGGAAGCATGTTGTTAGTGTTCTCTACAATATTAATGTATGTAATTTGGTAATAGGATTGATTAACCATTATTATTATTGGTCTTTTTTAAAAAATGCCTACCTATAAAAAACACATCATGAATAGTCTGTTGCAAGAAAATATTAAGTTTATACGCAAAAGAGGTTTAGGGCTTACCCAAGCAACTTTTGCAAAAACACTAGGTGTTACTCGTTCTGCTATTGGTTCTTACGAAGAAGGCAGGGCGGAACCCAAGTTAGAAATTATTATTAAAATTGCAGCGCTGTACAAAATTAGTACCGACCAATTACTAACCCAAGCACTAAGTACTTTAACCAATGAGCATGGTATTTTTACCCCCAATAGCCATAGCTTTAACAATGCCGCCCCTTCCGCAGCATCGAACAACATTATTAGTGGCAGGGAGTTAAAAGTTAGAGAATTAATTGTACCTACAGATGCCGCAGGAAATGAATTGGTGAGCTTAGTACCCGAAAAAGCAAAAGCAGGTTATTTAGCAGGCTATGCCGATGCTGCTTACCTAAAAGATTTACCTAACATTAAATTGCCCTTTTTGCCACACGAAGGCACCTTCCGTGCTTTTCAAATTGAAGGCGACTCGATGCCCCCTTTGCCCTCTGGCTCCATTGTAATTGGTGAGTTTATTGAAAATTGGTACGATATAAAAGACAAACGCACTTACGTAGTCGTTTCTAACAGAGAAGGATTGGTGTATAAACGGGTAATTAACCAAATTGAAACCGACCAAAAAATACGCTGCCGTTCTGATAATCCTAGATACGACGATTTTGATATTGCCATTAGCGATGTGCAGGAAGTATGGCGAGCAAAAGCCTTTATCATTAACTCTGAAGATGATGGCCTGTGTTGCTTCTTCACCAAATATTGCTAAATGCGATTTGGACGGGAATTTTTTTAACATGATGCTTGATGTTGGAAGATTGATTTCTTTCTGCTGGTGTAATTGTCTGATTTTGGATGGACGGGATGTGGGCATCTTTTGGATGTTATTCCCTAAATTTGGATGGACGATACATGCCGATTTATAACACTTCGT
>JAHDBT010000536.1 GCA_020630215.1 Bacteroidota bacterium | reverse complement strand
CTTAGTACTACTCCTTTTTTAATGGAATGGTTCGCACCTATGGCGCTAGGTTATGGCGTTTTTTTTTCTATAAACAGGTTGTACCTACGGCACAAAAAGTACCCTCAAAAATCTCCTCGCAGGAAAAAATCAAAATATTCAATTACCAAATCACAATTTTCAAATAATATTCAATAACCAAATTTCAAATCTCCCTAGCAGCAGGGATTGTCAAAAAATCAAAAATCAAATATCAAAATTCAAGAATCAAAAATCCCTAACGTCAGTATATAAAAAATTTTAAATTCTAAATACTCGATCCTAAATTCCAAATCCACCCCTAATTCCCTCCTGGTGGGGGCGGTGGTGTTCCATTTCCTCCGGGGGGTGTTTGTTGGTAACGATTGGGGTCAAATTCCTCTTCTGGAATTGGGTTTTTGGTGATGAACAAATCAACGGGTTCGCCTTCGGTAATCATGCGTCCTACGGTTGGGCTTTGTTGGTACACAAGGGCTTCGTTTCGTTCTTCTTCCAAAATGTCCTCTTTAGGAATAATGGCTCCAATATTTAGGTTGTTGGCTTTTAAGGTTAGTTGGGCTTCTAGCAAGGTCATTTGTATGAGTTCTGGTACTTGTATGCGGGTTAATCCATAACCATTTCCTAGTACTAAATCAATTTTTGTGCCTTTTGCTACTTCTGTGCCAACTCCTATGCTCGAACCTTCTAATTTCATGTCTAAAACAGCATCTTTTGCTAAGTCGGGCACATAATCTTGTCGTCCAACCTCTAGTCCTACGCTTTCAAGTTGTACCATCGCATTTCTACGAGAGGCGTTGATGATGTCGGGTATTTTTACTTTTGGTGGCGTAGAAGCATTAATCGTCAAATAAATCCTTCGGTTTTCTTTTACCTTCGCATCGGGTAGCGGGTTTTGGTCGATAACGGTGCCAGGAGGTAAATCTTTATTATACGACGAATCGACTACCGCATAGCGCAGTGCCTTGCTTTCTATCTGCTTTGTTACCTCACTGATACTCATCCCTTCAAATGAGGGTACTACAATGCTTTCGCCATGATTGGTATAGCTGCCTAATCCTTTTAGCGTGAGCCATATTAAGGCCATGGTTAGCAATACCATTAGGAGTAAATTGCCCCAAAAATATCTGCTCAATAAAAATTGAATGAAGTTGCCCATCTGTTTGTATTTTTGTAGTTTAGTTTTTTAGTATTTAGCAGTCAGATTGTTCGCTACACGCTCTGTTAGTGGTCAGTTTTCAAATTCTTAAGAAATCGTCAGTAGGAAAATAATCAATAACCAAAGTTCAAAATTCAAGAATCAAATATCAAACCTCCTCCTCCGCCATTCCGTATTCCAAAATCTGGTCAATAAATTGGAAAGGGGTGTAGCCGTTGAGGGCGGTTTGGTGAAAAATGCAGGTTGCGGGGGTCATGCCTGGTAGTGAGTTGGCTTCAATTACGTAGGTTTCTACTTTGCCCGAATTATAGATTTTCACAAAGGCATCGATCCTTGCGTAGCCCTCAATATCTAAAATTTTGGCCACTTTTTGTAAATCGTCCATCACTTTTTTAGCAATGCGGTTGCGTTCGGCAGGATCGCTTGCATAGCGAGCAGGGGTAATATTTTGTCCTTGGCCTGCTAAAAATTTTTCTTCTAAAGATAAAACGTCCTCCCCTGCTAAGGCTTCCGAAGGTTCAAACATTTCGTAGTTGATGCTGCCATTAGAACGATGCGTGAGTAAGCCGCCCGTAATTTCTAAGAAATGGTCGGCATCCCCTTGTTCAATAAGTTCTTCTACTAGGAAATAGTTTTTTACAGGAAATTCTTCCTTCGGTTTCAAGTCCAGTGTTTGTACATGTTGTTCGTCCATAAAATCCTCCTCTGGGCGAAACATTAGCGCAGCAAAGGCTTGAAGTTCGGCTTGGTTTTTTATTTTTTTCACGGCAGAACTGCATCCATCATCACTGGGTTTGGTAATAAACGGATAAGGGAACTGCGCTTCGATAGTAGCAATAAAAGCAATTTGGTTTTGCTGCCAATCCGCCTTTTGTACCAACAATTGTTTGGCAACTTTAAATCCGTGTTGTTGTAGTAATTGCAGGGTTGCGTATTTGTCAATGGTAATTTCCGAACTGTGCGGGTTTGAACCATTGTAGGGGATATTGTATTGTTTCAATTCCTTTTGCAAACTTCCATCCTCTCCTGGACGACCGTGCAAAGCTATAAAAACCGCATCAACTTTTTTAGATAAATCTGCTAGACTTAATAGCTCAGGAGCATCAATTGTTCCCGACGAACGGTATTTTTGGATGAGTTTTCCTGCTTCGTCCTTAATTCCTTTCACAATGGGGTGGTGTTTAAAATCGGCTATTTTATCTCGTATATCGTCAGCATTGTCTTTTAGTAAAACGTTAATCGGAATTTCGTATAGCTCGTAGCCTTCGCTATTGCCTTTTAGGAAAATAGGAATCGGCACGTACTTGTTACTCGATGCTAATTTTTCATACACATTTCGTCCACTTTCTACCGAAATATGTCGCTCGGAGGAATAGCCACCTAGTATTACGCCAATGCGTTTTTTGCTGGTGTTTTGTTCGTGTAGTTGTGCTAGGTTTTTATCGAGTTGACGCAATAGCTTTTCGTAGGTAGAACTGTTGGTGGTGCTTTTAATACGCTCGTGTAGGGAGCTGCGGATGATGAAGCTCAAAAACTCGGATGGGTTGAGTCCAATTTCTGCTGCTTGGTGAAAAAAGAACGATGACGGCAACATACCCGATGTGGTGTTGGGATCGTTGAGAAAAATCGTTCCTTCCTCATTAATAAAACCATCAATACGAGCGTAGGTATGGAATTTTAGGAAGTTGAACAAGCGCACACATTCGCCTCTAATGTTTTGGATTTGGTTGTTGGGCAAATCTATAGGCGTAATTTTGCTCGATAAACCTGCTAGGTATTTAGACCTGTAATCGTAAATTTCTTTGCCTTTGCGAATTTCGGTAGGTGGCAAAGCAATGGGGGTTCCATCTTCATCACGCAGTACAATACACGAAAACTCTTTACCCGATAAAAAGCCTTCTACTAGTACTTCGCTTTCTTTATCGCTGGCTTCGAGGAGTAAATCGTGGGCTTGGTGATTGAAATGTTGTTGGATGACCAACAGTAAATCGTCGGGATGATAACACCATTGTTTATTGGCGGTTGAACCCGTATCGTGTACCAACAAAGGCAAGCCCAAACCTGAACGGATATCTGCTTGATTTTTGATGTATTGCAATTGCGCTTCCGCATCCATTGTACGCCATTGTTTTTTGCTTAGTTTTTCTAGGAAAAAGCTGCGGTTCATCATCTCCTCAAACACTTCAAAATCATCGTCCATTAAGCGGCCAATACCAATGGAAGAACCTTGGTTGGCGGCTTTGGTAACACAAGGAATGCCTACGTTGGTTTTAATTTCCTCAAAAGTATGTTGGCGTTTATCGGCACTCGTATTTACCCAATCATCTCGCTGTATAATTTGGTATTTAGGCGTATTAAAACCTGCGCCTTGCATCACCACTTTTTGGAACGCTTTGTCCATCCCAATTGCGGATGGTAAAATGCCCGATGCTGTGTAAGGAATGCCTAAATATTGCAACATACCTTGTATGGTTCCATCTTCGCCATACGCACCGTGTAGGGTGAGGAAGGCAAAATCAATGTGGTTTTTTAATTCGTCGGGGCTTACTTTAGTGCCTAGTTCGGCAATAATTTCGGCATGTTGTGCTTCCGTTAGCTGTCCGTTTCCTAGTGATTCGGCATAAATTTGGAAACCGTTTTTAGTGGGTGTAAACGCATTGGCTGGCGGATAAAAATCGCGAATACTGCCCTTGTACACATATTGCCAATCGAGCAGGATGAAGTTACCGAAGCTGTCGGCAAAAAGGGGTACTGGCGTAAAGAGGCTTTTATTGAGGTTGTCGTACACGGTACGTCCACCTGCAAAAGATATTTCTCGCTCTCGGGAGCGTCCGCCAAAAATAATTCCTATTCTCATTTGCATTTTATGAGATTAATGGTTTAAAGGTTTTTGGTTTAATGTTGTTGTTTATGGTGCATCTCTGCGTCCTTCTATAAACGACAAAACAATCGTTAGCATATCACTGACTACTGTTAACTGGCCACTGGCTACTCTTATTTATCAATTGAGCGCAAAAATAGGGAAAAAATTGTTGGGGAGTGTGGTGAAGTGCTGGAATTGTGTGTGGTGGGGGTTTTAGGAGAGATAACCTATTATGGAGGGAGAAAGTTTCGTTGGGTTGTTGGGGGGTTTGCATAAATAAAATGTACTAGGTCTTGACAAATTAGCTTCTTTAGCGTATATTTGTTCACTAAACAATCAATGTTCACAAAAAATGAACGACATAAAAGAAATAGACATACTCGATAAAAGCACGTTAGCATTAAGCAATTTGTTTAATGATAGCGTTACCCTTCACGATGAAAAAATGTTGCCGAATAATAAAACTGGTATAGATGGGATGCTTTCTATCAATGCCACTAACTTGCCATTTATCATTTTGAAGCGGCCTACTATTGGTACTATTTCTAAACGGGTTAAAGATATAGGGTTTCCTTCAAAAACATTAAATTCCCCTCTTTTTATAGTGGATTATGCGTCTAATGAACTCATACATTTTTTTAGAAA
>JAHDBT010000034.1 GCA_020630215.1 Bacteroidota bacterium | reverse complement strand
AGGGCGCAAACAAATCAGTGTCCATCTTTTAAGGCTTTGGCTGTTGTAGTAATACTTTGTGTGTGGCAATAAGTCCAGCCTCATTCATTATTTTAACCATATACATACCACTAGGTAACTGATTAGCTTGCCATATAATAGTTTGTACTTGATTAGCAGTTGTTACTTGATGATATAAGTGCTTAACCCGTTGTCCTTGTACATTAAACACCTCTATGTTTACTGTGCCTATTTGTGTTGGGTTAAAGGTAATATTGGTTGTTTGTTTAAACGGATTCGGTTGTACTTGCAAGTTGAATGCGGTATCATTTGTTGTCATTTTCCCCCTGCCTCTGCGCCCAGGTTCTACCCAATACCAGCCAATCGTTGATTCGGAGTTGGGATTGTTGCTGTCGCAATAAACATATATGGTATACCAGCCTACTGCTAGATTGCTGATACTTGGATTGCCATTACTACTGCCTGTAGCAACCAGATTGCCATCCTGAAAATAAACCTCATAATCGTAAGGAGCGCAGCCATTGCCCCCCGTAATATTTAAACTAATACTGCCATCGCTACTGCCTGTGTCGGGAGTAATGCTGTAGCTGTCAATATCTACTAAAACATTGTTGTTGCCTAGGTTAACATCGTTATTGCTAAAGTTGAGTAATTCGGTAATTGTGCCACAGGTATTATTATCAGTAACAGTAAGCGACCAGTTCGCATTATCGGCATAAATAACAGTAATGCTTGCACCGGGGGTATCTGGATTTCCATTGCCATCTGTATCAATTAGTTCGTAAATAAGACTGGTGCGTACATAGCCATACTTATCCCAGTCTAAAGTATAAGGAGCAACTCCTCCCCAAACATTTAACTCAACGATATTGTAAAAATAGGTATTAATACCTCCATTATCACCTTCAAAAGCCTGCACATTGTAGCCCGATAACACTTGTTGTGCATTGCCCTGTTCTTCAATATTGGTGCTATTGATGCAATCACAACCATTCGCATCTGTAATTGTTACGGTGTAGTTACCTGCCGCTAAGTCTTGAACATAGGATGTTGTAGCCCCATTAGACCAATTGTAGGTGTACGGTGAAATTCCTCCCGCAGGTAAAATACTTACACTACCAGTAGCTCCAGTAGCACAATTAACATCACTAGCTTGTATATTGCCACAAGTTAAATCAATAGCTTGTAAGGTAACGGTTACATCTTGGTAGCAATCGGCAGCATTAAATATACGGACAGTGTAATCGGTTGATGTGGCAGGGTTTGGTAGTGTATTGGTAATGATGCCATCTGTTGGAATAGGGGTGGCATTGGTATAGCTTTCAACATTTCCGGTATAGATACTACCTATGGTATAATCGTAAGCTTCGTTGGTAAAATTACCAAGTGTAATACTAGCATTGTTTGCAGGGATTCCAGTTGCACAACTAGATAGGGTAGCTTGTGCTGTTACATTGGGCAAGTCCACAATGTTAATATAAAAGCTAGTTTCGCCATAGCAAACAACATCTAAGCCATAGTTAGGTGCGTAAACATATAAGGTTGTACTTTCTGTAATTGTTTGCTCGGCAAGCCACCATGTACCTCCTGCATTTGGTTCGGTATAATACAAACCCTGATTTGATTGTGGTAAGATGTAAGCATTACAAGCAACAACATCCGCAACAGGTTCCATAATAGGAAGTTGCCATACTAAGTAAGGATGTGTACCCAAACAGCCATTGGGGTCGGTATAAATAATAGAGATTAAGCCGTATACCTCTAAGTTGCTAGTAAACACACCATTGGCATCAATTGTTCCAGCAGAAGGAGGGCTAATAGACCAGGTACCGCCTGTTATGCCACCTGTTTGTGTAAAAGGGGTACTTGTTTCTCCTTGACACATTTCCGTACTACCAATAATTTCTATGGTAGGACAAGTACAGGTACTAGGCGCAAGTGTTAGCGTAATATCTGTATAACAATCGCCATTATTAAATACCCTAACGGTATAGTTGGTTGGTGTGCTAGGGTTAGATAAGTTATTGGCAATTATTCCATTAAAAGGAATAGGCGTTGCATCAGTATAAGTACTAACAGTTCCAGTATAGATACTGCCAATGGTGTAGGCGTAGGCTAAATTGGGAATGCCTGTTATAGTAATAGATGCATCGCTATTAGGTACTGCGCCGCTACAAGTAGTGGGAGTTGTAAAGCCATCTATGATTAGCTCAGGATAAACGCTAATGCTAAAACTGCTTTCGTTGCTACAACTTGCGCCATTTACTAGGTTTTCGTTATAAATATATATTTCCATTTCATCCATAATTGTAGCTCCTGCACTAAGCATATTTCCTTCGCCATTAGGGGCATCAAAGTAGTTGCCACCATTATTGAGTACAGGCAAAATATAAGTATCACATACGGCTACATCGTTTAACTGGTCAACTGTAGGAAGAGGAACTATTTCAATATTGGTATTTCCTTCGCAATTTTGCTCATCTGTGTAAATAATACTTACCGTACCCATTATTGTTGTATTGGCAGTAAAAGTGCCATTGTTATCAATAGTGCCTGCATTAGTAGGACTAACCGACCAATTGCCATTGCCTACTACGCTTCCTGTTGCTGTAAAAACATTACTGCTATTTCCTTCGCAAATTTCCTCCGCTCCAGTAACGGTAATTATAGGACAATTACAAGCAATAGGTTGCAGGGTAACCGTTACATCTACATAGCAATCGTTTAAACTAAAAATACGAATGGTATAATCTGTTGGACTAGCAGGACTAGGAAGATTATCAACTAAGATACCATTATTTGGAATAATTGTACCATCAGCATACATGCTTGCAGCACCAGTATAAGCATTGCCTAAAGTATACGCATAACTTTCGTTACTAAAATTGTTAAAAATAATATGGGCATCATTATTAGCCGTATTTCCTGTACAAGTTGCACTAATAGTAGTCGCTTCTACCGCATTGGCATTGTTAATATTTACTTCAAAACTGGTTTCGCTTTCACAATTGATACTACTTCCTTGTGTTTGAGCGTAAATGTATATGGTTTGCGAATTGCTAAGTATATCCTCTGCATTTAATAAACTGCCTTGCCCATTAGGGGCATTGTAATAATTGCCTATAGATAGTGGAGGCAAGGTATAACTATCGCAAGCAAATATATTTTCTGTAGTAGGAATAATAGGTTGTTCAAGGATATTTATTTGCCACGAGTTTAGGCAACTGTTTTCATCCAAATAGGTAATTGTTGCTAGTCCGTTGTAATTATTGCCCGCTGTAAAAATACCGTTATTATCAATTATTCCTGCATTAGCAGGGCTTACTAACCAGGTACCATCTGCTAACCCTCCTGTTTGGGTAAAGGCATTGCTAGATGCTCCTTGGCAGATTTCCGTATCTCCTGTAACGGTTACAGTTGGGCAGGAACATTCGGGAGGTAACACAGTAACCATCATGTCAACAAAACAATTATCTTCACTAAAAATACGGATGGTATAAGTAGTTGCCTCTGTAGAAGTGGGTAAATTATTGGTAATGATGCCATTAGTAGGAATAGGTATCGCACTTACGTAATTGCTGGCATTGCCAGTGTAAATATTTCCAATAGTATAATCGTAGTGCTGATTGGTGAAATTGCTAAGTATAATGCTTGCATCTTCGTTAGGAGTAGTGCCATTACAAGTAGCAAGAGTTGTACTAGCGGTTATACCATTGGGTGGACAACTACACTCGTTAGACAGTAAAGTAACAGTAAGGTCGCTAAAGCAATTGGCTTCATTAAAAATGCGAATAGTGTAGTTCGTTGGTTCGGTAGCTGCGGCTAAGGTATTTATAATAATGCCATCACTAGGAATCGGATTGCCTTGGGCATAAGTATATGTAGCACCAGTATAAGTACCTCCCACACTAAAATCGTAGGTTTCGTTGCTAAAGTTAGATAGGATGATGGCTGCATCATTATTGGCGGTATTGCCTACGCAGGTGTTGGTATTGGTGGTTGCCGTAGCCATTGGGAAATCGGTAAAACTAATTTCAAAGCTTTTTTCATTACTACAAGCCAACGCAGTTGTATTGGCTTCGTAAAAGTAAATAGTTGTATTTTCGCTAATAATATCACCAGGTTCAATAAGATTACCTAGTCCATTAGGAGCATCATAAAAAGCGTAAGATACATCTTCTTGAATGTTACCTTCAATCACTCTAAAGGGATTAAATGCCCAGGGTTCGCATAGTATTAAATCGTTAAAATTAGGGAGCAGTGGTACTGCTTCTACGTGTATAATGTGCGAAGCATTACAGCCAAATCCATCCGTAAAAGTAATGGTTACAGTACCTGCAAAATCGCTGTTACTAGTAAAAGTCCCTATTTCGTCCATCATTCCTGCATCAGGAGGACTTACCGACCAGCTATCCATATTAATTACTCCATTTATAGTAAGCGTTGTTGAAAAATCGCCTTGACAAAATTCGCTTGCGCCTTCAATATTAATGGGTGGGCAAGCGCAATTGCTAGGCTGTAGTGTAACCGTAATATCCTTATAGCAGTTAAATTCATTAAAAACACGAATATGATAATTGATGGGTAATGTTGGATTAATTAAATTACTAGCAATAACACCATTTGCCGGAATTGGACTTGGATTGCTATAATCAATATTGCTATCATTAAGAGGGTTGGTTAAACTAAGTACATAAGTTTCTGTAGTATAGCCAGTAAGGGTAATGCTGCCGTTGTTTGCAGCAATAGCTCCCAAACAAGTAGAAGATGTTGCATAAGCACCAACGGTAGGAGTAGGAAGGATATTAATATTAAAGCTGCTTTCGTTGGTACAAACCATATCTAGGGCATAATTTTGGGCAAGTAAGTGTAGCGTAGCACTTTCCCGAATCGTATCGCCAGCTTGTAGCCATGCGCCTCCGCCATTAGGAGCTTCGTAATATAAGCTGTTTTGCAGTTGCGGAAGGATGTATTCGTCGCAGACTGTTACATCGGTTAAAAAATCTACTTGCGGGTACTCCCACACCAATAATGGATGCGTGCCTGAACAACCAAACTCATCGGTGTAAATGATAGAAATTAAGCCATAGGCCCAGAAATTACTATAAAACACCCCGTTTTCGTTAATAGTGCCAGCATTAGCAGGATTTACCGACCAAGTGCCATTTGTTGCGCCACTTTGTACAAAAGGAGTTGTAATATCTCCTTGACATATTTCTATATCGCCACTTACCACAATGTCGGGGCAAGTGCAATCGGTAGGGGCTAGGCTAACTGTAATATCCTCATAACAATTGTGTTCATTAAAAACTCTGATGGTATAATTGGTGGCAACGCTTGGATTGGCTAGGGTATTCGCAATCACGCCATCAAAAGGAATAGAACTTGCTTGTGCATAAGTAGTAACTGTTCCGGTGTAGGTGTTGCCTATATTGTAATCGTAAGTTTCGGTAATAAAGCCAGTAATGGTGATACTTGCATCGTTATTGGCGTTATCGCCAGCACAACTAGCTGCTGTAGCATACGCACTAGCAAAAGGCAAATCAAAAATAGTTACCTCAAAACTAGTTTCACTAGCACAAATCGCATCTTCGCTTTCATTAGTTGCATAAATGTAAACCGTTTGAGAAGTGTTAATTTCATCGCCTGCTTGTAATGTTATTCCTCCTGCATTTGGTGCGGTATAATAATTGCCTATTGTAAGAGGAGGGAGCGTATAACTTTCGCAAACTGCTACATCATTGGGAGCTGTTAAGCTAGGGTTAGCAATGATATTGATGCTTGTATTGCCTTCGCAGTTATTGGTATTTGTGTAGGTAACAAAGGCGGTGCCTGTGGCATCGGCATGGGTAATTAGTTCGCCGTTTTCGTTGAATGCACCTACACTACTAGGGCTAACCAGCCAAGTGCCTCCTGCAAGCCCTCCTATTTGAAAAAAGCGGATGGTATCGCTCTGACAAACTTCTGCTGGACTGTTAATATTGATTGGCTCGCAAGTACAGTTGGCATCACTTAATACAACAGGTAAGTCAACATAACAATTGTTTTCGCTAAATACTCGAACAGTATAAGGCGTATTGCTATTTGGATTAGCAAGGTTATTGGCAATAACACCATTAGCAGGAATAGGACTAGCGGCTGCATAACTAGTAGTTGTGCCTGTATAAGTATCGCCTAAGCTGTAAGCATAAGTTTGGTTGGTAAATCCAATTAGGTGAATACTTGCATCATTATTAGCAGTTGCTCCAAAGCAAGTAGAAGGGGTGGTATCAACCAATACATTAGATACTTCGTTGACGGTGATATTAAAACTAGTTTCATTGTAACAAGCATGAGGAGTTGTTGTGTTTTCTGCATAAATGTATAAGGTGGTATTACTGGTAATACTTTCGCCAGCTTGTAGCATATTGCCTTGTCCATTTGGTGCATCGTAGTACGAACCATACTCCAAATTAGGCAGCATGAAACTACCACAAACAATGGTATCACTAAGCATATCTACTGTAGGTGTAGGCGTAATTTCGAGATTGGTTACCCCTATACAATTCACCTCATCAGTATATAAAATGTTAACAAAGCCACTAGTACTATTACTAGCAGTAAATACACCATTGGCATCAAAACTACCTGCTTCGCTAGGTTCTACTTGCCAAATACCGTTGAGCGTACTACCCGTTTGTGTAAAGGCGGTAGTAGTAGCAGTGCCTTGGCAAACTTGGGTGTCGCCCATTAAGTTAATGCTTGGGCATTCGCAGGTTGAGGGGTTGAGCAAGGTTGTAATATCTGTATAGCAATTGTTGTTATTAAATACTCGGATGCTGTAGTTTGTTGGCGTATCGGGATGGGCTAAATTACTAGCAATAATGCCATCATTAGGGATGCTTAATCCTTCTGCATAAGTGCTGGCATTACCAGTATAAGTGCTTCCTAGGCTATAGTCATAAGTTTGATTACTCGTAAATCCGTTGAGGGTAATATAGGCATCATTATTGGCATTATCGCCAGCGCAGCTAGCTAGGATTGTAGCAGTACTTACCTGTGGTGTAGCCTCAATAATTACTTCAAAACTACTTTGGTTGGTACAAGTAACATCAATGCCATAAGTTTCGATATAGATATAAACGGGGGTACTGCTTGTTAAAATATCGCCAGCGTTTAGTAAGTTGCCGCTACCATTAGGGGCATCGTAATAATTGCCATTAGATAAACTAGGTAATACGTATTGTTCGCAAACAACTATATCGTTAGGCGTATCTAGGTTAGGTTTTTCTTGAATGAGTACAGCAAAGTCGCCAATACAATTTACCTCATCGGTATAAATAATAGATACTAGACCAGTTACCTCTGTGCCGCTAGTAAATAAACCGTTAGCATCAATACTACCAGCATTAGCAGGACTAACCGACCAGGTTCCATTAAGTGTGCCTCCTGTTTGACTAAAGGCAGTACTCGTATTTTGGCACATTTCTGCATTGCCCGAAATATTTACGCTAGGGCAGGTACAATTGCTGGGGTTGAGGCTAAGGCTAATGTCTTCGTAACAATTAGCCGTGTTAAATACTCGAATAGTATAACTAATAGCCGTACTAGGGTTATTTAAGGAAGTAGTAATCACGCCACTTGAAGGAATTGGGCTACCTTCGGCATAACTAGTAACACTGCCGCTATAAGTATTGCCAACCGAATAATCGTATGTTTCGGTAGTAAAGCCAGTAATGGTGATGCTTGCATCGTTATTGGCACTTGCCCCTGTACAAGAAGCAACTGTAGCAATAGCCGAGGCATGAGGCTGGTCAATTACTTCCACACAAGTAAGATTGTTTAGAAAATCGTTGTTAAAATAATCATTTGCAATTATAGCAAAGGCAACAGTTTCGGCATTAGGTAACATACTGCCAATACTTATAGTATTAAAAAAGCTAGGTGGGGCAGCAGAATCGTATAATAGGCTATAATAATAATAAGTATTCGGTTCGGTTATATCTTCTCCATTAAAGCCTGTAGAAAAAGTGCCGCTAGTGCTAGTTGCTAAAATTTTATTATTGGCATTGGTTAAAAGGTAGAGGGTATTATCTGTACCAGTAGCAGCAAGTGGATAAGTCATTAAATCGCCTAAACATATTGCTTGTGGGGTGCAAGGGCAATCAACAACATTTAAGGTAATAGGGCTTGTTACAAAGCAACCTTGTGTATCGCTGATACGTGCGTAAATAATAGTGCCATTATTAGCTTCGTAGGGACTAGATAAAGGACCAACATTGGCCATTACATCGCTCATTGTTGCATGGTAGCTTACTTGCACATTTGTGTTGTTATTGGTAAGGCTACTACCATTAATATTGCTTAGTGCGCTTGTGTTTTGAGCATCCAATAAATTAAAGTACGCCAATTCATTATTATCGCCACAAAGTTGTAGGGTAACAGGTAAGGCAGTAGGGGCGGTAAATAAGTTAATATGAATAGGAGTTTCGTTTGTACAGCCATTAGCATCGCTAACTAATGCATAAACACTCGTACCATTGCTAACCATGTAATTGGTTGGGTTGGCAATTACATTAGTTGTATTGGCAGGGCTTTGGCTATGATAAGTTACCGTATTTACCGTTCCATTATCTACATCAATAGCCTCCAAATTACTTAGTGCGTTGCTATCTTGTGCATCGGTTAAATTAATGTTGCTTGTAGTTGCGTTGTTGTTACAATAGGTAAGCGTGAGTTCGTTGGCGGTTGGTGGGGGATTTACCGTAATACTTGCTGTTTCGCTTGTAAAACTACAGCCATTAGCATCGTACACAACTACTTGATATTGCAGGCCATTATCTTCAAGTGTTAATGGTGGACTTGTGTAAGTGTTAGATAGGGTCTCGGTAGTTGTAACATTTGTATTTAAAACAGGGTCATAATAAGTATATTCAATATCGTTGGTAGTTGTTCCATCTGTATTTTGCCATACATAGTAAAAAGGAGTACTGCCGCCAGCTATATCTATTAAAAAACTAGCTGTTTCGCCTATACAAACCGATTGCGAAAGTGGTTGTTGAGTAATAGTATAGGGAGTAGTAGGATTTACCGTAACCTCAAAACTACAAGTTTGCGTAACTCCCCCTATATCTGTTGTATGTGTAACGGTAGTAGTGCCTATAGGAAATTCGGCACCACTAGCAAAACCTGTTGTTAAATGAATAGGATAGCCTTCTATTTCTACAATAATAGCGGCGAAATTTGCCCCGTCAAAATCGTTCCAAAGCCCCTCCGTTTTTAGTACCACGTAGTTTTCTGGTACTGGGGTGTAAATTATTTCGCCAAAAAAATTTGTTTCTGGTTCCCCTCCATTGTTAGGTTCGCCTTGCGCCCAATTACTGTAGGCAAAAGATGCGCCATTTATCCATTGAAAGGTGTCTTCCTCTTGCTTATCGGTTAAACCTAGCCAATACTGATTGGAGGGGTAGTTGGCTAGGGCTTCTGTAATGGCAGCATTTTCCTCGGCAGATTCGATAACAGGCAAATGACCGCCATAGCTATTGGCAATATTAGCGGCTGTTTCGTAGTTATCGGCAATAGCATTAATTAAAAAATAATAATTATCATTAAATGAGCTTAAATAGGAGGCGTTTGTTGGGACAGGAGGCGTTTGCCCACAGATGCCTTCAACGGTTATATCATAATGAACAGTAGCGGCACAGGCATTGTTGTTAAGGTTAATGTTTATATCATCAGGACAGTTGGGTGTTGGTAAACTAGCAGATACCACATTAACAATAGCGGGACAGGTACTTGTGTATCCAGAGCTATCTGTTACAGATAAATAGATGGTGTTTTCGCCTACATCACTACAAGTAAAATGTGTTTTGCTAAGTTCGTAATTGGCTATGCCGCAATTATCTGTTGAGCCATTGTCAATCGCTTCGGGTGTGATATTTGTATCATTTTCAGGGTCAACTTCGATGGTAATATTTTGAGCTTGGCAATTAGGTGGTTCAGGAAGATTGATGGTAAATTGATTGGCACTTGATACCGTACAGCCTAAAGCATCTGTAACAATAGCTTGGTAAATGGTATTGGCATCGTTAGTTGTAAGAGGAGGAGTTGTGTAAGATGGATTGTTCGTATTAGGTATATTAGTTCGAATGCTATCTTTAATAGTAAGCCATTGATAATTATAGGGAGGTGCTCCTGCTTCAATGCTTATTTCAAAGCTGGCGGTTGTACTATTGTTTATTTCGCAAAAATTAAGATCTAGTAACGCAGAACTTACTGTTAAAGTGCATATACAATCGTTGCAGTTTTCTAAAACATTATAAGGGTTAGCTTGAGTATGACCATAACCATAACCATAATTATAATCATAGAAATAACCATAGTCGTTGTAAATACTGTCTGCGTACTCACCTTCTGATACTAAGGGGCAAAATGCACAGTATTGAGTTAAGTAAGGATTGTTTTGAAAACCTATATCTCCTTCTAAATACATTAAACTACTAAGTGCATAAATATCTGATAAGTTGGGATTGTTAATAATGTAGATGTTAGGAATATCATAATTATAAGAAGTTTGTTCATAAATATTATTTAAACTATTGAGCCCATTTAAGTCTATTAAGTTTTCATTATCAGAAATATAAAGTCGCCCAATTAAGCTTTTAAGATTGTTTAAACCTTGTAGGTTAATTAGTAGAGGATTATTTATAATTGTTAAACCCCATGAATTATAAATGAAATTATAGCTATTAATATTATATTCAACACCTCCTATTTCTGTTAAACTGTTTAGGGCCAATATATTTACAAGTGTAGGATTATTTCTGATAAGAAGGTGATTACCAATGCTTGTTAAACTATTTAAACCTAATAAACTACTTAAATGGTTATTGTTTTCAATATACAAGTTAAGTTCAATGGTACTTAAACTGTTTAAGGCTCCTAGATAAACAAGAGGTGTATTACGAATGATTAAAGAACCCATATGATTAATATTGTGTAAGCCATATAAATTATTAAAGGCGTGTTCTCCTTCTATATGGAGATATTCATTTAAAGAGGTAATATCTTGAAGGTCTATTAAACTGTTTAAATTATTATTATCAACAAGTCTTAAGCCATTTAATGAACTTAAGTTAGTTAGTGCCGAAAGATTGGTTAGGGCATCATTGTTTTCAAGAATCAAGTGATTTGCTTGAATCAAATTAGAAAAACCTGATAGGTTGGTTAGGTTAGGATGATTACTAATTATTAGTGTATCTAAACTAGTTACATTTTGAAAATTAGTGATTTCAGATAAAAGATTATCATTTATAGTGATATTGTTAGCACTCGATAAGTTAATAAAACCTATTATATTTATTAAAGAGTTATTATGGGATATATCAATTTCATCAACGCTATTTAGCGTATTAGGTTCTACTATGTTTGTTAATGAAGGGTTGTTTGTTATGCATATGTAACTAGCACTAGTTAAATTATTAAAGCCATTTATAGCTGTTAATGAATTGTTGTTTCTTATTTTTGTGTAATTAACACTAGTTAAGTTGTTAAATTCATTTATGTTTGTTAATGAAGCATTGTTTGCTATATTTATAATATTTGTTACACTCGTTAAATTGCTCAGGGCAGGTAAACTTGTTAAACTATAATTATCTTTAATAACTAGATATTCGCATGTGGAAATGTTATTAAAATTTTGAATATTTATTAAATTATCATTAGATTCTATGAAAATGCTGCCAGCATTTGTTAAGTTGTTAAAGCCAGTTATAGATGTTAATAATGTGTTACGGATTTCTAGTCCTGGAGATGTAACTTCACTACCGCTTACATACATTGTAGGAATATTTCCTATATAGGTTAGGCTATTGAATGTAGGAATGGAGGTGATGTTATCATTCGCAAAAATATTTAGACTTTTATGAACAGTTGTTAAATTGTTAAAGCCCTCAATAGTGGTAAGCTCTCTATTACGAGCAATAGCTATTCGATTTACCTCAGGGAAATTATTAAAACCACTAATTGTTTTAAGAAGATCATTATCTCTAATAATTATCTCTCCTCCTACTGTAGTTAGATTGTTAAAACTATCAATTGTTTCAAGATTATCGTTATATTGAATAATTATATTTCCTCCTACTGTGATTAGATTCTTACATATTTCTAAATCATTTAGTTGTGAAGATTCAATAATTAAATCTCCTTCTATAGATGTAAGATTGGATAGACCTGATATAGTAGCTGTGTCTATACGAATTGTTAAGTTCCCTTCGATTGTTGTAAGTTGATTCAAAGGGTCTAAGTCACTATAGTGAGCTTCTAGCCACAAACCGCCAGGTAAGCTAGTACAATTTGGGTGGTTGGCGAGAAGGCGATTAATATCACCCATATCTAAAGGGAAGAAAGTGTCACTGTATGGTGGTTCTGGACATTGCCCCATTGCTACAAAACTACTAAACAAGCTCAAAACAGCAATTAAGCAGCAGCTTATTATTTTTATGGATATAGATTGATTGATATTTTTCATTGTATATAATTTTGTTTTTTGTTAGATTGGTTTATTTGCGTGTGTGCAGGCATAAGTCGATTTACTTAGGCAATAAAAACAACTTGTACATTAGGTCGTATAAATAGTGGCTATAAATAAGGAAAACGGTGCTTTGTACAGCACTTGTTTTGGGGGCAAAACAGCACCGCATTTTCATTAAAAGAGGAATGCACCATGCCCATTTTTTAGAGCTTAAGTTTACATAGTTGGTGTTCATGTTGTAAGCATATTTTTGATTGGAAAATAATTGCGCTGGAGCTTGTGTCATATAAAAGTAACAAAACCATTACTACTTAATAGCTTAAAAAGAGAAAATCTAAACACCAAAAAGATTTTTTTTTTGCTAAGAATTAAAGAGCTTGCATAAGAGGTGGGTAGGGCATTTATTAGCTCTAATAGCCTCTTTTTAAAAAATTTACTCATGTAATTTATTTGTTAGATTTAGTATTACATGTAAATATTTGATGAAGAATGGAGAAGTAATTAATCTTAATGTTATGTGTTTGCTTGTTGAGCTACTTATTTTGTAATGGTAAAAAAATGATGGAGTTATACCAATGGCATGTTTCAATAAAAAACAATAGTTGACCGAGACCTGGAAGTATTCTGTCTTGAACAAAGTGATTACTAACGGTCGGGAGACCGCATTATATTAGATCAAAGTTTGAAAACTTTGACGGGGAAAGGCTATTTTCATTTATTTGTCAAAGCCTTCAGACTTCGATACCATATTTTTAGGTCTTCCGACCTAGGCTGTTCAAAATTTAAAAATTATATTTTTCAAGGCAAGGTGTAAAACGTAGTAATATCGGGCTATTACGAGTATTTACAACGCCGCATTGGGAAATAGAATAAATTAAATTGGTGGAGTTTATTTTTCTCCTTTCATTAAGCATATATTGTAAATTGCAATTTTATCATTTTACATAAATCACCAATTTTTTATTCACAACAATCAAATCATCCGTTAAATTATTAGTCGCTTTTATTTCTTTTACACTTGTACCAAAACGACGGGCTAAGGTGTAAAGGGTATCGCCTTTTCTAACAATATAATTAACCCTCATTGCCTTGTTTTCGTATTTAAAATTACGGTTTTTATCAACAGCAGGTTTTGTTTTTTTTCTTCCTCTTAAAGCTAAAGTTTCTCCTTCTTTGGGCACTTGTCCTCTTTTTAACCGATTGCGTTTGTACAAAGATTTTATTTTAATGCCGTAAAGTTTAGCTACACTTTCTATGGTTTCGTTTTTATGAACCACATGCTCTTTAATACCACTAGGTCCTTTTGTTTTGGGAGCTTGTAAATATACCATTGTATTAGCAGGAATGGTATCGTTAAAATTTACATTATTGTATTTTAGCAAACTCAAAAGCCGCACTTCATAGGCACGTTCTACAACTTCGGGCGTAACGGCACAATCAAACAATACGGTTTTAATGCCATTGTATTTAATAGGCGACGCTAAAATTTGTTGCTTACAATTGGTTTGTAAAGAAAGCGTATCGCTATCAAACTTGTATAAATCGTAGCGTTTAATGAGCGAAATAAGTTCGCCCGCATATTTAGGATTACTAGCATAGCCTGCTTTTTTTAAGCCTTTGGCCCAATTGCTGTAATCGTGTAATGGTAAGTTAAAAAGCTTATCGTAACGGCCGTTTTTTAGTAAAAAATTAGAATGGTCGATATAAGAAGCATAATGGCTTTTGTATTTTCTAAAACATTCTCGCTTGTAGTCATCATCAGAGTAAATACGTGCGCCTCGCCAACTTCTATGGCATTTAATACCAAAATGGTTTCGTCCTTTACGAGCTAAAAAGCTATTGCCAAATTCCGATTCTAAAATGCCTTGTGCAAGCGTAATGCTCGCAGGAATTTTTGAACGTCGCATTTCTGAAATCGCAATAGACTTGTAGGTTTCCACGTATTCGTCTACCGTAATTTTGCGCTTTTTTTTAAACACTTGCGCTTCTACCGTAAAACTTAATAAACATAAAAAAAAAGAAGAGAGTAGTAATGTTAATAGGTGCTTCATTTGGCTTGGTGAATTTTTATTATGAATAAAATACACAGTATCAGTAAAGGGAAACATCGTTTTTCACTATACAAAATTCTGAAAAAAAATGCTTTTGCCATAACATTGTCAGAAATAAAAAAAAGTAAGCTACTATTATAATTCTTGCATGGTATTTGTTACTTATGCATAATGTGTTTGAATACAGGGATTAAAATGTTAAATACTTGTGCAAGCTTATGAATTTAAAATCACTTAAAGCTTGCACATGTTTTTTTGATTTATTGAAACGAAAAAACATTTTTACCCTTTGCACAGTATACTATCTATGTATAAAAAAACTAACAATCTCACTTGTACCTAATATACCTCCCTCCCAAATTTAAAGTATCTATCCTCATCGGATTGCTCCCGATTTGCAAATTTAGGATACTTATAAAGTAATATCTGTATAATTTTTCTTAACTTTGGTTATATTATTATTTGTAAACTGTTGGTGCATAACTTTGTTAATGCAAATTTTGTATTACATCTATAACATTACTAATTTACAAAGTATTCGTTATCAATTAGTCAGTAATAAATAATAAAAATAGGCCCCATTTAATCATCGGTTTTGGTATGTGCAAACTCCACTTTACTCCATAAATTAAGCACATCCATTACCCAACTAAACATTACAATTAGTCATGAAGAAAAAGTACCTAATTCTAAGCGGCTGTATGCTGCTTGCTTCGGTAATTTTTGTAGCTACTAATGCTTATGCAAAAACATCCTTATTAAGCTTGCTACAAAAATACACCACCTTTCATTCTTCTTCCAATTTACAACAAAAAATCACACAAACCCTAGAAGAACTCAAACATCCTCCTACTATTCATTATCCCGCACCCAATCATTCCCATCAGCACGGAAGTGATTGTGACCCTGAAAAAGAAGCGAAACACCATCATCATCCAGAACAGTTAACAAGTGGCCATGGGCATTTCCATTATTTGGATTTACCGCCTAGTGCAAGTGTAGCCAATGTAACTAAAAAAGATGGTGTTATCACCGTTAATTTACGCTTACCCATTGATTACCTCCACAACGATTTTGATGATGATACCCACGATGCCATCCTCGAATCTATAACAGGCGTACTAGCAGAGGAGGATTATACCCGTATAATCTTAAATGCAGCAAATGAGCGAGGCGAGTTTGTACAAATGTCGAGTTTTTACCCTGCATCAGTATTACCCGTTTACGAAACACCAAGAAACGAGGACCCTTTTCCAGATGTAGCAGGCGACCAAAGTTTACGCTATAACAATCCGCAATTAAGCCAATCACAATCAACAGGCGCATTAAGCGGCAAAACAGTTTGGTTAGGCCCTGGGCATGGATGGATTTATTATACGTCTCTTAATAATTATGCTACGCAAAGAGGTAATACCAACGAAGTAGTAGAAGATTTTGGTTCTATCGAATCTATCAATTATTACCTCCTACGTTACCTCTACAATGCAGGTGCCAATGTATGGAGCGTGCGAGAAAGAGATATGAACTTAGATGAGGTAATTGTAGACAACGACGATGGCGCACCTACCTACACCGAAACAGGTACCTGGGCTACTAGTGGCACGCCTGGCTATAATGGCGGCACATATCGTTTCTTAAATTCCGCTGCTAGTGAATCTGGAACGGCTATTTATACGCCTAACATTCCTAAAGCAGGATTTTACTGGGTATCGGTACAATATTTAAATAGTGGCAACCGACCTGTTGATACTCGCTACAAAATACAACACGCAGGAGGCGAAACCATTGTAAGCATCGACCAAGAAATTCATGGTTTAACCTGGGTATACCTTGGGCAATTTTATTTTGATGCAGGCACAAGTGGCAGCGTTATACTAACCAACGAATCATCGGATGTAGGGCAAGCAGTAATTGCAGATGCCGTTCGTTTTGGTGGAGGTATGGGTACTATCGAAGACTGTGATGTATCTGGTGTTGGGACTTCTGGGGAGCCTCGTTTTGAAGAAGGCGCACAACTGTATGCTCCGTTTCAAGGTTATCCTACTTGTAATGGTGATGTAAGTATTCGTCCACTTTATGCTGAATGGGAACTTGCTAAAGGAAGCACCACCGAACAAAATAATGCCTGCTATGTATCGTGGCACACAAATGCTGGTGGCGGACAAGGTACGAGTAGTTTTATTCACGATACGGCTCCTACCGCTAATAGTGATATATTACAAGACTTTGTTCATGCCGAATTGGTCAACGATATTCAAGGATGTTGGGACAGTGGCTGGACCGACCGTGGGCAAAAAACGGCTAATTTTGGAGAAATAAGAAATTTATCAACCATGCCTGGCGTACTATTGGAAGTATTATTCCATGATAATTCCGCAGATGCTGGCGAATATACTACTCCCGAATTTAGACAATTAGCAGCCAAAGCCGTTTACCAAGGAATTACCAAATATTTTGCCAACCAAGATGGCGTAACCGCTGTTTTAGTGCCAGAAACCCCTTCGCACTTAGTAGCTAAAAATACGGGTCCTGGCGAAATTACCGTAAGCTGGGATGCGCCTATTGCCTATTGTGGCGGTGGCGACCCTGCTACCGATTATAGCGTATACATGGGTACACACGGGCATGGTTTTGCCGATGGTGTACCTACTTCTGCTACGTCCTATACTTTTACAGGCTTACTGCCAGGTACCACTTATTATTTCCAAGTAGCAGCTAGTAATGCTGGCGGGCAATCTTTTCCTACACCTACGGTAGCGGCACGTACCCCACAATCAGGTAGTACTAATATTCCTTATTTAATTGTAGATGGTTTTGATCGTATCGACCGTTCGAGTGCTGTTGTACAATACGAAAGTGCTGCTTTAGGAAATGTGCGTCGTTTATTTTTAGAACACATGAACGCCTACGATTATGCGGTAGAACATGCTACCGCAATGAGTGGCTGTAATGGATGTGGTATTGCTTTTGATGGCGCATTAAACGAAGCTTTAATTGACGGCAACTTGCCAATTTATAACGGAACGGCCAATTATTATGAAGGCATTAACTGGTTTTTAGGCGAAGAATCTACTACCGACCGAACCTTTGATGCAACAGAAGCATCCCTAGTAACCAATTACCTAAACAATGGTGGTAACCTCATTGTATCAGGTGCCGAAATAGGTTGGGATATAGGACGGGCTGGTGCTGGAAACGATAATGTAACTTTCTACAATAATTATCTAAAAGCAGCCTATGGTGGCGATAGTGGCAACACCTACGATTTTACAGGTACAGGCATTTTTGCAGGCACATCGGGCAGCTTTGATGATGGTACAGAACAATACGATTCTTCTTATCCTGATAGGTTAAGCACTACTGGTGGCTCCTCCATAGGCGTAAATTATAGTGGGGGTACAGGAGATGGTGCAGCCATTAATTACAAAGGTACTTTCGGCGTAGTCAACTTCGGTTTCCCACTAGAAACCGTTACAAGCGATGCCGTAAGAGAAGCTTTAATGTGTACGTCTATAGAATACCTTGCGCCTCCATTAACCATTGCCGCTGTTAGCAGCTCTAATGTTACTTGTAATAGTGGTAACGACGGTACTGGATTTGTAGAAGGAAGTGGTGGTAGTTGGTGCTATACCTATTTATGGCCAACAGGCGCAACTACCGATATGGAAAACAATTTAGCTGCAGGCATTTACAATGTAACCGTTACCGACGATTACGGAACCACTACTACCGTAGATGTAAGCATTACCGAACCTGCTGGCATCAATGTTAGTACAAACGGTATAAATGTAAGTTGTAATGGATTTAGTGATGGTAGTATAACGGCTACTGCAAGCGGCGGCGCAGGCGGACTTACTTATGCTTGGAACAACGGACAAACAGGAACAACCGCTTCTACTTTATCCGCAGGTACTTATACTGTAACCGTAACCGATGCCAATGGTTGTTCTACAACTGTTAGCAGAACTATTACCCAACCAACTGTTCTGGTAACTAGTATTTCGTCTACCAATGTAACAACGGCTGGCGGTAGTGACGGGACAGTTACCTCATCCACTACAGGAGGTAGCGGTGCTCCTTTTCTTTTTAATTGGAATACGGGGGCAACTACCCCCAACCTAACAGGAGTATCGGCAGGCACTTATACCATAACCGTTACCGATAACAACCTTTGTACTGCAATAGCTAGTGCCACAGTAACCGCACCTACTTGTGGTAGCCTAGCAGCTAGTATCAACGCCAATATTCCAGTCAGTTGTAATGGCGGAAGTGATGGACAAATTAACTTAACGGTAAGTGGCGGCAATGGTGGTAATACCTACTTATGGAGCAATGGCGCAACCACACAAAACATTAGCGGATTGGTGGCAGGTGCTTACGCTGTTACGATTACCGATAATACAAACTGTACCGAAACTGCCAATGCAACGGTTACACAACCTACTGCCCTAAATGCTAGTGCAAGTGCTACTGATGTAAGCAGTGTTGGTGGTAGCGATGGTACTGCAAGTGTAACTTTTACAGGTGGCACAACTCCTGTTATTTTTACTTGGAGCACAGGTGCAAACACTCAGAATATCAGTGGATTAAGTGCAGGAACTTACACTGTTACTTTAACAGACTCCAACAATTGTGTTACTATTGCTTCTGCTACTGTAAATGCGCCTGCTTGTGGCGGATATAGTGCAACAAGTACAGCTACCAATGTTGATTGTAATGGTGCTAACAATGGGGCAATTAGTGTAAGTATAAGCGGAGGATCAGCACCGTATAGCTATACTTGGAATACAGGCGCAACAACCCCAAACTTGACAGACTTAGCACCTGGCACTTATGCAATAACTATTACAGATAGCAATGGATGCGATACCAATACTTCGGCTACTATTAGTCAACCTACTAGCCTTAATGCTACTGGAACGGCTACTAATGTAAGCACAGTTGGAGGTAGTAATGGAGCAGTAAATATTACCGTAAGTGGCGGCACAGCTCCTTATGCTTATGCTTGGAGCAATGGCTCAACTACCGAAGATATTAGTGGCTTAACTGCTGGTACTTATACTGTAACTATTACGGATAGCAATAACTGTATAACAACCATTTCCAGAACCGTAAGCCAACCTAGTTGTACAGGGTTTGCAGTAAATGCCAGTCCTAGTCCTGCAAGTTGTAATGGCAATAATGATGGAAGTGTTAGCTTAACGGTAAGTGGCGGTAATGGTAGTAATACTTATGCTTGGAATGATGGCGCTACTACACAAAATTTAACCAACGTTACCGCAGCTACCTATACAGTAACCGTTACTGATGGAGCAGGTTGTACTTCTAGCGCAACCGCTGCAGTTAGTCAGCCAACTGCATTAAGTTTAAATACCGTTATTACCGATGTTAGTACGGTTGCTGGAACAAACGGAGCAATTAATTTAAGTGTAAGTGGCGGCACAGGCCCTTATGTCTATCTTTGGACTGGCGGCGTAACTACACAAGATTTAAACAACATTCCTACTGGTTCGTATAGTGTAACCGTAACCGATGCCAATGGTTGTAGCGAAAATATTTCGGGCATGGTAACAGAACCAAGTTGTGCAGGATTTACCTCCTCAGCAGTAGCGAGCAATGTAAATTGTAATGGAGCCAACGACGGCAGTATTAACCTAACCGTAAGTGGCGGAAACGGCAGCATTACCTACGCATGGAGCAATGGTGCAACTACCCAAGATCTTAGCGGATTAGCACCAGGTAATTACAGTGTTACCGTTACTGATATTGCTGGTTGTGCTACGAACTTAACACGTACGATAAGCCAACCGACAGCTATTAGCACCAACATTGTTACGACTGATGTTAGTACCGTTGGCGGTAGTGATGGCGATGCCAATTTAACTGTAAGTGGTGGTACTGCGCCTTATGCCTATACTTGGGCAACTGGCAATACTACACAAGATTTAAACAATGTTGCTTCTGGCACTTATAATGTAACCATTACTGATGCTAACAATTGTGTTACCACTACTTTTGCAACCATTAACGAACCGTCGTGTGCTGCATTTGCAGGCACACCAACTACAACTGATGTAAGTTGTAATGGTGCTAATGATGGTGCGGTTACTTTAAGTGTTGGCGGAGGCCTAAGTCCTTACAGCTTTGCTTGGAGCAATGGCAGTACTACTCAAAACTTAGGTGGTTTAACTCCTGGCTCTTATACGGTAACCATTACCGATGATGCGATGTGTGTTAAAACAGTAAGCATTACTGTTACACAACCTACTGCCCTTAATCTAAGTACCAGCATCACCGATGTAAGTGCAGTAGGCGGCAATGATGGTAGTATTAATTTAACGGCTATAGGTGGAGTTGGTCCTTACACTTATTTGTGGAGTAATGGCTCAAGCAGCGAAGATGTAAGCAGCCTTCCTTCGGGCGTATTTAGTGTTACTGTAACCGATGCGAATAATTGTGTAGCACAAACTTCGGCTACCATTAACGATCCTTCCTGTGCTGGTTTGAGTAGTAATTATAACAATACAGATGTGGATTGTAATGGTGGTAATAATGGAACGATTACTTTAACGATAACAGGAGGCACAACACCTTATACTTATAATTGGAGCAATGGCAGTACGAACCAAAATTTAAACGGTTTAACTAGTGGCACTTATTCGGTAACTATTACCGACTCGGCTCTATGTAGCACTAACGAAACCATTAGCATTAATCAACCTACAGCATTAAGTGCTAGTATAAGTACTAGCAATACCACAATAGTAGGAGGCAATAATGGCAGTGCAATACTTAGCATTTCAGGTGGAGCTGCACCTTATACTTATAATTGGAGCAATGGCGATAACAGCCAGAATACCAGCAACTTATCGGCAGGAACGTATACCGTAACTGTAACCGACTCAAACAATTGTATGGTAACGGCTTCGGCAACAATTAGTGCGCCATCTTGTGCAAGTATAAACTCATCTATAGCTGGAGTAAACAATGTAACCTGTAATGGCAATAATAATGGCAGCATAGATATACAGGTTAGTGGCGGTGCTGCTCCTTACACCTACTCTTGGTCTAATGGAAATACGACTCAAAATCTTAGCGGTGCAGCTGTTGGCACTTATACGGTAACCATTACCGATGCCGCTTTATGTACAACAACCGAAACAGCAAGTATTACGCAACCTAGTGCTTTAAATGCTACTACCAATGCTACGAATGCCTCAACGGTAGGTGGCAGCGATGGCAGCATTACGGCTACTCCAACAGGTGGTACAAGTCCTTACAGTTATGCTTGGAGCAATGGCGCAAATAGTGCAATGGCTACTAATTTATCAAGTGGTTCTTATAGTGTAACTGTTAGCGATGCCAATGGTTGTTCAACAATAAGTTCGGCTTTTGTAAACGACCCTGCTTGTGCGAGCTTAGATGTTACGATAAATAATGCGATGGATGTAAGCTGTAATGGCAATAACGATGGAGTGATTAATATTACCCTAAACGGCGGAGCTCCTCCTTATACCTACAATTGGTCTAACGGAGACATTACAGAGGACATTAGCAACCTAGGCCCAGGAAATTATACGGTAACAGTTACCGACAACAATGCTTGTGAGGTAGTTACCAATGCAAGCATTACCGAACCTAGTGTATTAAATGTTAGTACAAGTGCTACGAATAGCTCAACCGTAGGAGGTAGTGACGGTAGTGCAACTGCTACGCCCACAGGCGGTACAAGTCCATATAGTTACGCTTGGAATACGGGTTCAACTAATGCAACGGTTACCAACTTATCAAGTGGTTCTTACAGCGTAACGGTTAGCGATGCCAATGGCTGTTCGGTAATCAGTTCGGCTTTTGTAAACGACCCTGCTTGTGCGAGTTTAGCTGTTACTATAAATAACGCTACGGATGCAAGTTGTAATGGTGATAATGATGGAGCGATTGATATTACCCCAAGCGGCGGTTCTGCTCCTTATACCTACAATTGGTCTAATGGCGCAAATACAGAGGATATTAACAACCTAAGCCCAGGAAATTATACGATAACGGTTACCGACAACAATGCTTGTGATTTTATTGCTAGTGCAAGCATTACCGAACCTAGTGTATTAAATGTTAGTACAAGTGCTATGAATAGCTCAACCGTAGGAGGGAATGACGGTAGTGCAACTGCTACGCCAACAGGGGGCACAACTCCTTATAGTTATGCATGGAGCAATGGCGCAAATACCGCAACTGCTAGCAATTTAACAAGTGGTACTTACAGCGTAACGGTTAGTGATGCCAATGCTTGTTCGGCAACAAGTTCGGCACTTATAAGCGATCCAGCTTGTACAAGTTTAGAGGTTACGATTAACAATGCTACGGATGTAAACTGCAATGGCAATAACGATGGAGAAATTACTATTACCCCAAGCGGCGGGGCCGCTCCTTATACCTACAATTGGTCTACTGGCGCAACCACAGAGGATGTGAATGGCTTAAGCCCAGGCAATTATACGGTAACGGTTACCGACAATAATGCTTGTGAGGTGATTACCAGTGCAAACATTACCGAACCTAGTGTTTTAAGTATGACGACCAATGCCACAAACACCTCAACCGTAGGTGGTAATGATGGAAGTATTACGGCTACTACAATAGGCGGAACAACCCCATACTCTTACACATGGAGTTTTGGCTTAAATGTTGGTCCAACGGCAAATAATTTATCGAGTGGTTCTTATAGCGTAACAGTAACCGATATAAATGCTTGTACAGCAGTAAGTTCGATAATTGTAAACGACCCTGATTGTGCAAACTTAAATGTAAGCATAAATAGTGTTGACGATGCTAGCTGTAATGGCGGCACGGATGGAATGATTGATATTTTACCAAGTGGCGGCGCAGCTCCTTACACCTACAATTGGTCTAATGGAGCATCTACAGAGGATGTTAGCAACCTAAGTGCAGGAAGCTATACCCTAACTGTTACCGATGTCAATGATTGCGATTACATTGCTAGTGCAACGGTTAACGAGCCAAGCTTTCCGAGTTGTACAGGCTTATTGGTAAAGGTAAAAGTATTTTTAGAGGGAGCCTACGGAACAAGTAATATGACCAATGCCTTAAAAACCAATGGACATTTACCAAGCCTACAACCTTATGGCGGCGCACCGTGGTTTTATCCAGGTACCGAAATGATTGACATTAATGGCATTGCTAATAATGTAGTAGATTGGGTATTGCTAGAAGTGCGTAGTTCGAGTAATAATTTTACGGTACTAGAAACCCGTGCAGCTTTGGTTAGACAAGACGGACAAGTGTTAGAGGTAGATGGTTCCTTAGGTGTTACTTTTTCTAATTTAAGTGCTGGGCAAGGTTATTATGTTTCTGTAAAGCACCGCAATCACGTAGGTATTATGAGTGCTAATGCGGTGAACTTACCCAACACGAGTGCTTTAAATTTAACCCAACTAGCAAATATAGCCGCCGCTACAGGAATGCAACCTGCTGCTAATTTAGGCGGAGGCATTTATGGATTATATGCTGGCGACTTAGATAGCGACGGCGTAATTAGTGTTGCCGATTTTAACCAGTTTCTAGCAGAAACAGGATTGATAAATCAGTACACCGATGGCGATTTAACTTTTGATGCTTCGGTAACGGTAATGGATTTTAATACCTATTTCCCGAATGCAAGTGTAATTGGTTTGAGTCAGATACGGTACTAATCGTACAACCTAAACTAGGAAAATGAAAAAATCCCTTCAAACATGGTGCTAATGCATTTTGTTTGAGGGGATTTTATGTTTAGGCTTCCTGATATTAATGAGCAACAAAATGGAAAAGCCGTGTTGCTTCCTGTAATACTTAATTACAGGAAGCAATAACAGTTAAACGTAGTACTTAGCTGATTTCCTTGAGTAGACTGTTATTTTTACACAGCTGAGGGTTCATCGAATTTTATTTGTACTGCCATTTGATTTTAAATAGAAAAAAAACTCCTCACAACAAATGTGAGGAGCCTTTATTTATACCAAACAATCTAGCTCAAACTCCTCAAAGCCGAATTGCTTTAATCAAAGAATTGTTTACTTTCCAAAAAAAGGTTCATTGGAAGTTGCTATTAAATAGCTGCATTTACTTATTAATAGCTTTAGTCAATAAAATCTAAACACAAAAAGTAGTTTTTTTTCAAAAAAAAAGAAAAACTCCGACAAAAGCATTTAAGCTAATGTCGGAACTAGTTGAATAGGATGTAAAGGTTATTGTTTTTTTTGCAATGCCAATGTTTTGGTTGCACAAAGACATTTTCCTCTTTCACCTAAAAACTACTAATGATTTAGGGTAAGTACAAATGCCGTTTTGTGAGTCTCAAATGCTTTCTATAAGTATTAATAGCTTCAGCAGTATAAATCTAAACAAGGCAAGCTACTTTTTTTACTTGAGGAACATTTTTTTTAACATCCTTACACATATTTAACAAAACAAAACAGCGTTATAACAAGTATAGAAACGGAACAGCGAAATCAAACGGTTTAAACATCCGTCAACAAATACCTAAATTTTTACCAAAAAACAATCACCATTTATGTTCAAATCATTCATTCCAGTTGTATTATTTTTAATACTTCCATTTATTGCTTGCGCTCAAAAATCGAAAAAGCAAGCACCAAAAAACAAAACAAGTAAGAGCAAAAACAAAAGAGCTGATAAACAAAGCTCTAAAAACAAAAAAGATTTTGCCTACTACCAAGCCCTCAACGAAGCCGAAACACGACTTCCCGAATTTAAAGACAGTGACGAAATACTACAACTAAAATTAGTGCAATTAGAACGCATTAATAAATACCGCAAAAAATACAAAGCCCAACCCGTAGATTTAGATATATTGGCTTGTAGAGTTGCCAATAAAATGAGCAAAGAATCGTGCGAAAATGGGTATTTAAGTCATTGGAATATGGCGGGCTACAAACCCTATCACCGCTGGGCAGCCGCTGGCGGGCACGACCACATTATGGAGAATGCCTATGTAAAATGGGCAGGCACTAAATTTGCCGTCAACAACACAACTCGCAGTGACATGATGGAAGAAGGGTTGCGCCGTTTTATGGCCGAAAAAAAACCTGCCGATGGACATAAACGCAACATTATTAACAAAGCCCACAATCATGTTGGTTTAGGCTGTCACTTAACAACAAAACAATTTTCGTACTACGAAGAGTTTGTAGACCGCTACTACGAATTTGAAAATGTGCCTAACAAAACTTTGGCTCCTAACGAAAAAGTGAGCATAACCGTAAAACCCGAACAAGGGCAATACCTGTATTATGCCGTTGCCTACTACGAAAAATTTCCCAAACCCATAAAGCCCAGCAAACTCAGCAAAAAAGGCGGCTACTCCGATTTTACCGACGATAAAGCCCTAGAGTTTCACCCCTGGGAATTAGCCAACTACCGCACAGGCGATGCCTACACCATTCCAATGCAATTTAAAAAGCCAGGGTTGTATTATATTCATTTGTACCAAAACGATAGTGAATTAAAAAAGCCAACGGGGTACTCTACTAAAGGAAAAAGAAATGCCTCGGGGATTGTGATTAGGGTGGAGAAGTAGGGTGTTTATTATTAACTAATAAAGTTAGGAGCCTCAGAACTGTTTTGGTTTTGGGGCTTTTTTTTGTTAAAAAAACCATGAAACTTAAAACCAATAACTATTTTTTATTTGCGTTTAATTTTTCAAGCAGCCAATCTTGTTCTAGGAGTGTTTTTGTTTGCATAACCTTTTCTTTTATTTGTTTAATCGTTTCTTTTTGGTAGAAAATAGCATTTAAAATATTAGCAAAATTTCTGTTTTTTTCAATTCTATTTTTATCCAAATACCCCTGCTTATCTGCATTAGCTAAATACACCCTAAAAGCATTGAGGGTGTCATCAAAATTTTCCATATCCGCTAGTTCAAAATAAATTTTGAGTGTTAATCGTCTGGCATCTACATTAAATACTTTATCTATAAATTGAATTGATAAAATACTGTTAAGTGCTTGCGTAATTTTTTTTTGGTGAAACTGCAATAAGGCATTTGCATAATCATATGTTTTATAAGGCTCTCTATGATTAGTCAAAAAGTCGGGATTGGTGTTGTTAATAAAATTTTCCACCCATGCTATATCACCTACTCTTAAACCTAGTGTAACAATGTTTTTAAATCTTACTGCAAGTATTTTATTTGCATTTAAAGGTAAGATATTTTTTACCCAATCCTTATTAATTTCATAATACTCCAATTTAGCAGATTTATACGCAACACTATTTGAATCTGTAATATTGTTCATCTTTAAAATAAAATAAGTAGTTATATGTGTATATAAGTTCAACACCTCTCTTAACGGAAGACTTGCTGCATGAATATCAAATAAATTTCTTAATTGTGTTATATATTGCTCTTTTTCAAGGCTATTTGTAGTTTTTAATTGCAATAAATTTAGGTAGCGCATTCGTACTTCAGGATTTTTTTGCCAAGACGTATTATTTTTTATTAATTCTAGTACCTCCTCTATAAAAAAAATGGAATAATTATAATTAGGGTTTCCTTGCTTTTCTGTTTCAATATCACAAGCAATTTTTAACTTTTCTACAATAAATAAAGTGGTTAAACTTTCATCAATATTATTTAAATTTTGTTGAATACATTTCAGGGAAATTGCATTGTTTTGGTTTAAATATATTCTTTTCAATTCATTATATCTAAACCAGCTAAAATAAATATTTGTATAACTTCCTTTTTCCTTTTTTAATTTTTTTTCTAAACTACTCAATGCTTTTTTTGTATGACTATTACTCAGCCCTCTTCTTTCATAAAAATTTAGCAAACTAATATCTTTTTGACTTTCCTCCATATTTTCTATTACAATAAACTGCTCTATTAATTTTAGTAGTGCAGCGCAAGTGCTTCTAAATAAAGCATCTTGAAAGGGAGTTGAAGAAATAAATTTAAATGCATTAGCACTTGTAAATTTAGCTTGTTCAAAATTAGGATAATATTTTTTAAGGAATAAAAATAAACGATATACCTTTTCATTTACCCGAAAATAAGGAGAACACAAAAACTTATCTAAGTCCCTTATTTCCTTTTTAGAAAATGTACTGACTAACACTACTAATTTTGTTTTACGAAACCGATTATCTACCTCCATTATTAAACATTCGCTTAAATTACTAATTGACATTGCCACTATATTTACTTAAATTACAACAAAAATAACATTATTTGTTAAATTTCAAACCTTACAA
>JAHDBT010000535.1 GCA_020630215.1 Bacteroidota bacterium | reverse complement strand
CAATTCAGCCATCCAGCAATTCAGCATCCAACAATTCAGCCATCCAACAATTCAGCAGTAAAACCATTTAGCCGCTTAACAATTCATCCACAAAGCAAAAGTACCAGTCTAGCCCGTAAAAGTACATTGCGCTTATGGACAAAAGGGTTTATCTTTAGCGGTATGAAATCTGAAGAAAATTTAAAACCAAAAGCCAAGGCGCAATTGCCCGTACACAATTTTAGTACCGACGATCATCGCAGTATCCCTTTCCGAGTCTTTAAACTTGGACATCGGGAGCAGAAACCAGCCTTTAACCCACACCGCCATAATTTTTACGAACTGTTTTTTTTCATAGATGGCGGCGGTTACCACATTATAGATTTTGAGAACTTTGATATTGACCCACAATGTTTTCATTTTGTAGTGCCAGGGCAAGTACATTTAGTACAGCGGGCCTTAAAATCGGATGCTTACGTAATTATGTTTTCTCGTACTTTTTTTCACGAGAATTTAGCCAATAAAAAAATGTTGGCCAATTTACCCTTCCTAAGCGGCAACACCTTGCACCAAATAATTAATTTAAACAATGCCATTTTTCAAGAATGTCTACAAGTAATACAAGCCATTTACCACGAAAAAAACAAAAGCACAACCAACCTTAATATTGTACGGGCCTACCTACAAATTTTGCTGTTAAAATGTGCCGAAGCCTACAAAGAACGCCAACCTATTTTAGAAGCTACGACCACCAACACTAGTACACCAACCGATATTGCTGCGCAAAATTTAATTCGCCAGTTTCAAGCATTAATTGACGAAAAATTTAATGAACTGCATCAAGTAAACGACTACGCCCAACTACTAACCGTAAGCCCCAATCACCTAAATAGTTTAAGCAAAAAAATTACCGCCAAAACCGCCAGCGAACTCATCCAAAACCGCATTATCCTAGAAGCCAAACGCCTCCTGCTGCACTCCGATTTATCCAATAAAGAAATTGCCTACTTCCTCAATTTCAACGACCCTTCCTACTTTAGTCGTTTTTTTAAAAAAGGCGCAGGCACCTCGCCCACCAACTTTAAACAAAACATTTACGAAAAGTACCAATCAACCTAGGATTTGTCCATTGTGCTTGTTGGTAGCTTGCCTTAACTTTGTAATTGTAATTGTAATTGTAATTGTAATTAATGCAACAGCTTTATTGCTTAAACACTTTTGCTTAATTACAACACCAATCATTTAACCATTTTCGGCAGTAGCATTTCACAGCAAAAAAACGTCAGCATAAAAACTGACTGCTGACAGAGAGCGTTAGCGAACGATCTAACCGCTGACTGCTTAAAAAAAAATCTAAAACCATGAAAAATAATCTCTTAACACTCGTACTACTCCTAACAGCTTTCTTAGCATCTGCACAAAGCAGCAACAACGATTGGCAATTTTACCCCAATCAACCCGACATTATTGACCTATCCCTAGACGGAACAGATATATGGGCGGCAAGCAGCAAAGAAGGTTTATATAAAGTAGATATAACGACTAACGAAGTACAATTTTTAGATCGAATCAATGCGGAATTACCAACCAATCATTGGCGTAAAGTTTACAAAATACCCAATGGCGATTTGTGGTTGACAACGTATCAAGGCTTAATTCAATACGATGGCAGTAATTGGCAAACCCACACCGATAGCCTCATTCCCTATATATCCCAAATACAAGAGATGACCAATGATGCCGATGGAAATTTATTAATTGTTAGCTATCTAGGTGTAATAAAATACGATGGTACAACGTGGACTAAACCCTTAACCTTTCAACCTGGCTTATGGTCGAACCGCCCATATCGTTTTGCCAAATCCAATAATGGTAATGTTTGGACCTACGATGCCCAAAACCTATACGAACTCGTAGATAATGAATGGCTAATACATACTTTTGAAACCCCATTAGTAGGAGGTAGCTACTACATTAGAGATATAGAAGTAGACAGCCAAAACCATGTTTGGTGGACAACCAACCTAAAAGAATTGGTACAATACGACGGCACTAATTTTACTGCCATAACCGAAGCCCCAACATTTGATAATGATTGGTACGATATAACATTTGATGCCAACGATAACTTATGGATGCGCTCGCAAAGCTGTAGAAGCTTGTATAAATTTGATGGTACTGATTTCTCCATTTTCGATTTTGATGACCTAGGGCTAGGAGAACAATTTGGCTGCGGCAGAGACATTCCGATAGACGAAAATGGGCAATTATGGTTTGAACATAAAGGGGCAATCCATTCGATTGATTTAGCTACTTGGACGACAAGTAATAATATTGATTTAAGCCAAACGCCGTTGGTAAGTGCTGGTGATATTGTAATTGATGCCAACAATACCAAATGGGTGCTAGAAGGCAAGCGTCTCTTATCCTTTAACCATGCCCCCAATTTTGATAGCTGGACCATTTACGATACAAGCAACTCACCGATAGTAGAAGGGGAATATTTATTGAAAATGATGCTAGGAAGTGATGGGGCAATATGGCTATTAACAACAACTAATTTATTAAAACTTCAAAACAATACTTGGCAAACCATTCCGCTAGAAACCCCATTGGAAACTTATTCGGGTTCTAAAAACCTAATAGAAGACAGCAACGGACATATATGGATAATAGCCCAAAAAAATCAGCTAGTACGCTACGACGGAGATGCATGGACCTACTACGATTTTGAACTAGAAGATGATCCGAATGTAACGATAGAACAACTAGTAGCTTTTGCCATTGATCAAAATGAGGAACTTTGGGTAGCTTCTGATTTAGGGCGAGTACTAAAATTTAATGGTACTGCTTGGACAGAAGAACTCAATATCACTAGTGTTTCGGAATTTCCTATTGCGTACAGTTATTGCACTTATACAGAGGTTATACAATTGCTATTCGACCAAAACAACAACCTTTGGCTAACAGGTTTACAGGGCATTGCTAGATACGATGGCAGTACCTTACAAGATTGGAATTTCAGCGAATTAAACCTAACAATGTGTGCAACCAATAAATTAGTATTGGGCCAAAACGGACAGGTTTATGTAGCAACTAATGGCGGACTATTACGCTATACAGACAACAACGAATGGGAAGAATACAACAGCGAAAACACCGTATTATCTAGTAACAACACTTACGGTTTCGCTATTGATGAATGGGGCAATAAATGGATGGTAACGGGCAGCGGTATAGAAGTATTTAACAATGGCGGTATTATTGATGCGGTAGCAGAAAATACAAATAGTTTACAAGCAAGCATTCGTTTAAAAAACTATCCAAATCCATTTAATGATAGCATTATTTTAGAGACAGAAAGTGTACAAACAATTAAGGGGCAAATTAATATTTACGATAACACGGGCAAGCAGGTAATACAAGTTTACGATGGTAGTTTAGTAGCAGGCAAACATCAATTTACGGTAGACGGAAGTACCTTAATGCCAGGAATTTATTTTTGTGTGATGGAACAAGCAGGTAAAACAGTATCCGCAAAAATAACCAAATTTTAACTTTATATAAATGTATTTTTTTTACTTTAAAAATAAATAACCAATGAGAATATCAATATTATTTATAATGGTAGGACTATTTTTTTCCGCATGTGATTCGGATAATAATTTGGAGGAGATTATTAATCCACCCACGGAAATGTCGTTTCAAGTGGAAAAAACAAATTCAGAAAACAATTTTAGCTCCAACGTTCAATCTTTCGATTTCAAGCAAAAATCATCCCATTGGACAAAAACAACGGAGGGAGATATGAGCGTTATTGTTAAAGAGATTTTATATGATGTAAGCTTAGAAAATGGAGAAGTAATTGAATTTGGTTTATGGTTTGCTAAATTTGATGGAAATGAAGATTTATTAAACCTCGAATTAGATGGTCCAAACGAATATCATGGTTCAAATTGGGATTACATTTCTTCCGAAACAGAAGCAACAGATTTTTATAGCAACTGCGAAATAAGAATACTGGTAAATAACAATGTAATATTTACACACGCCAACAATGAAGATTTAAATATTATAGAGGTAAACCCAGTAATTGTAGATGGCGAAGAAAAAAGTTTTTTAGCAATAGATTTTTATGGCAGTGCAAGAGGGTGGTATGATCCCGAAGGAATATATCAGCCTGTTTATGAGTTAGTAGGAGGGTATTTTGAGGGAGTTGTTGAGTAGTACGCAATAGTAAAGGCTTATTAATTGTTTTATAATTTAAAATAAAATGACCTGTCCTTTTGGGATGGGTCATTGCTATTTAATTCCAAACTTATAAAACTGTTTAGAAATATATTCAAATGCTCAAATACAATTGGTGTTGGTTCTTTTTATGAAAACAAAAAAAAAATAAATGAATTTAATACGAATAGCTATGTTAAGAGCAGATTGTTATACTAGACCACATTGGGTTTTATGCATGTTCCATAAATCATCATTCTCTCTATTTATTGCTACTATTTACCTTTTTTGCTACAAGCCAAAAGGCTTGAATACCGTTTGGCTCAAGCGACACGCTTGACCCTGCGTTCCTTTTTTGTAAAAAAAAAGGAACGCCCGGTCCAGCCTCATGGCTGGAGCGTAACGGGCTTCAAGCGTGTCGCTTGATGTAATACTTAGTGCCTGACCGAAAACTAATTGTGCGGCAAAATGAGGTTTTGAGTGAC
>JAHDBT010000534.1 GCA_020630215.1 Bacteroidota bacterium | reverse complement strand
CCATTATGAACGAATTACTAAATGATATTCCTCGCTCCGAATACAGCTTTCCCTATCACATAAGCGAAGGTGGACCCAAAAAAATGATTGAAAGATTTGAAAAAATAAACTACGGTTTTTACCAACTATGGCTTTACGATTCCGCTAAAAAGCCCATCGGCATTTCTATTATGCATGCAGATAAAAACACCGACCCAGATATTTACTACCAATGGATGACGGGCGTACAAGCCGCTTACCGAGGCAAAGGACTCGCCAAATGGCTGAAAGCCAAAATGCACCAAGAAATTAAACAACTAAATCCCAATATTAAACTCGTAAAAACCGAATGTAACGATGTAAATGGCGGAATTCTAGCCATCAATAAACAACTTGGCTTTACCAAACAAGGAGAAATGTACGATTATATTTTTGGCATTTAAAATACCTATCTTTGTCCTCGCTACCTAAATAAATATCCTACCAATTCAACTATTTGTTTTAATGAGGTGTTTATTTAGTGACTTACCAAGTTTCGACAAAAAGTACTTCGACAGAAGTGCGCTTTAGCGTACTTAAAAACCTCGTGAACGGATGAGTTCAGTCATCCGAACACAACGATTTTACTGTGAAGTTTCTTATCCAAGCCTTGCCAAAAAAACACAAGGTCTAGCAGGAATAGAAAACCTTAAATCTAAATGCCTTATCCCAAACACATACTTATCTTACCAAAAATTTAATCAACATGAAAAAATTTTATTACCTATTAATAAGCATTGGCTTATTATTATGGGGAAATGCAATGTATGCCCAATTTGAAGTTGGCAATACCAACATTATTTTTCAAGATCCCGATAGAGGAAACCGAGAAATAGATACCCAAATATATTACCCTGCCCAAGCAGCAGGAACAGATACAGAAATGGCAAATGGAGCATTTCCGTATGCCGTTTTTGGGCATGGCTTTGTAATGGAAATTGGTGCCTACGATAACTACGTGCAAGAATTAGTTCCTAGAGGATACCTGGTAGTTTTGGTCAATACGGAAACTTCTTTTGCGCCAAGTCATCAAGAATTTGGCTTAGATCTTGGCTTTGTAGGTGCGAACCTTTATGTAGGAAGTACCCAAAACGAAAACAGCGTATTGTATAATAAGGTCGCCGATAAATCGGTTGTAATGGGTCATTCAATGGGTGGCGGATCTAGTTTTTTAGCTAGTGGATTTGATGCCATGATTACCTTTGCCCCTGCCGAAACCAATCCTTCCTCTACAGCCGCAGCCGCTAACTTCTCCAACCCAGCCCTAGTAATAGCTGGCGGTTTGGATTGTATTGCGCCTCCTGCCGACCATCAAATTCCTATGTTTAATGCATTGGCAAGTACCTGCAAATCTTACATCGAAATAACCGATGGCAGTCATTGCTTTTTTGCCAACAGTAGTTTTACTTGCGAACTAGGAGAAGGAATATGTTCTCCTACCACCTTAACTCGCGAAGAACAACACGCTACCGTTTTTAGCCTTATTAATCCTTGGTTAGATATGCATTTAAAAAGCGATTGCAATGCTTGGGATGATTTCCTAACAACCTACGACACCGCCATTGCCGACGGAATTATTACAGGAGAACAAAACTGCGATATTTTAGTGGAAGTAGAAACCCCCAATATTGCTTATAACAATGACGGATTATCAACCGATACAGAAGGAACAGCATATAATTGGTTTTTAAATGGCCAACCCATTGGCTTAGGCGAAAGCTCCTATCAACCAACCGAAATTGGTGATTATTACGTAGTAGTAGTTTTAGCAAATGGATGTGCAGTACAGTCAGAAATTTTTACCCTCGCATCCATCACCAACCTTAGCAATTTACAAGAGGACACAAGTTTAAATGTCTACCCAAATCCTGTACAAAATACCGTATATATCGAATTACCTACAAGCGCATTAAATGCAAATGTAAGCCTATACAATATACAAGGAAAAAAAGTATGGCAACAAACCGTCCATCATTCGCACCTTTCTGTAAACGTGGCGACTTTGCCAACAGGAATTTATTATGTAAGTTTGCAACTCAATGCAAGCACAATAGTATCTAATAAAATAGTTGTGCAATAATAATTCCTATAAATCTGTGAAATCCGTGGTGAGAAAAAATTACCACAGATTTCGCAGATTATCACTATTAAATTAATAGGTTACTAGATACCCAAGGATCTAAAACATCCCAAGGTGCTAGGAAAAGAAGACGGGGAAGCCCAAAAAACTTCGTGTAACACCGTAAAGAAAATTCATGAATTTTCTCTACCTAAAACAAACTAGACCCTCACGAGCTTAAAATCTCCAAAGGTACTAGTAAAAGGAGGCGGAGAAACTCAAAAAAACTCCGTGCGACACTGTGAAAAACTCCGTGCAACTTCGTGGGAACCTTCACACAAGCGTTGTTTTACAAAAAACCATTTTCGAACATTTAAAACCATACATGACAAAATCAAACATTACCGCCGAACATTTATACGACCTCCAAGTTATTCAAGGATGTCAAATTTCCCCTAATGGGAAATACATTGTTTTCGGCTTACAAAGCGTAGATAAAGAAACGGAAAAAAAACACACCAATCTATATCTAGTAGCAACCGACGGTAGCAGCGAAGCCCAACAAATTACGCATGGCAACCACAACGACAGCAACCCAAGATGGTCGCCCGATGGTTCGCACATTGCATTTGTATCTAATCGCAAAGACAAAAAATCGCAGCTTTACCTTTTGCCCATCACAGGCATTGGCGAAGCCTACCCAATTACCGATTTTAAAGGCACTATAGGTTCCTACCAATGGTCGCCCGATGGCAAGCACATAGCCTTTGGTTTTAGAGCCAAAGATGCGGAGGCAATAGCACGAGAAGAAGATGAAAAGAAAAAAGAACTAGGCATTGTGCAGCGACACATTACTCGTGTTTTTTACATCATGGATGGCGCAGGATACAACCCTAAAGAACGTTGGCATATTCACCAAATTAATGTAGCAACCAAGGAAGTAACCGCACTAACAATAGGCGACACCTACGACGAAATGTACCCTACCTATTCGCCCGATGGCAAAACTCTCGCCTACGTTAGCAATGCACAACCCGACCCCGACCTAGCTCCCGATTTAGACGAGCTTTTTTTAATGGATATTGCTACTAAAACCAACCTAAAAATAACACTCCCAGCAGGACGAAAATTTTTGCCTTCCTTTTCACCTGATGGAAAATACATTGCCTACTTTGGTAGCGCAGGCGTAGGAGAGTGGTGGCGAGAAACCGACCTGTTTTTAGTGCCAACTAGTGGCGCAACCCTTGCCTGCAACCTAACCGCCAAATACGATATGGATGCCGATTCAATTACCCTAAACGATGTAGGAGGAATGCCCGACTTAGCACCGCCACAATGGTCGGCAGATAGCAAAGTTATTTATTTTCAAGGAGGAAAACACGGCAGCAATAAAGCTTATGCTATAGATATTGCTAGTGGCGTTTTACAAGCAATAATTAACGAAAAAGGCATTAATGGACCCATTAGTTTAAGTGCCGATACCAAAAAAATAGCTACCATTTATGGCAACATGCACGATATGGGACAAGTTGCTTGTAAATCAATAGGCAGCGATTTACAAATTCTTACCAAAATTAACCAATCCTTTTACGAAAGCACCCAACAAAGCCAGGTAGAAGAAATATGGTACAAAGGCGCAGCAGGAAACGATTTACAAGGATGGATCATGTATCCGCCCAATTTCGATCCTTGTGAAAAATACCCTTCGATACTAGAAATTCATGGCGGGCCATTGTTGCAATATGGCGAAACCTTTATGCACGAATTCAACTTTTTAGCCGCTAATGGATATGTTGTTTATTTCACCAATCCTAGAGGAGGAAAAGGCTACGGCGAAGACCACGCTAAAGCAATATGGGGAGCCTGGGGCAGTGCCGATTACGACGACCTCATGGCCTTTACCGATTACATCAGCCAAAAAGAATTTATTGATACCGACCGCATGGGCGTAACGGGCGGCAGCTACGGCGGCTACATGACCAACTGGATAATAGGACATACCAACCGCTTCAAATCAGCAGTTACCCAACGTTGTGTAAGCAACCTCACGAGCATGTGGGGTTCCAGCGATTTTAACTGGATTTTCCAACAATGCTTCGGCAATATTCGCCCCTTTGAAGATATGGAACGCTACTGGAACATGTCGCCAATGAAATACATGGGCAATGTACAAACGCCAACTTTGGTAATACACAGTCAAAACGATTATCGCTGCGCCATCGAGCAAGGACAACAAGTATTCGTAGCCCTAAAAACCCAAGGCATCGACACCGAATTCGTCATCTTCCCCGACGAACCACACGGCCTATCCCGCAACGGCCGCACCGACCGACGCATCCTCCGTTTACACCATATTTTAAGATGGATGGACAAATATTTGAAGTAAGCTAATTTTTTGCGTAATTTTGCAGTAGAAAGACCGCTTTGCTGTCAGTGGTCAGATCATTCGCTTGCGCTCATTGTCAGATCGCTTCGCTGTCAGTTATATGGGGGAAAATAACAGCGGAAGTGCTTTGTTTTAGCAGTAAATATTAATGAAAAATAAGTGATTTACAACCACTAAAAACACATCAGCATAAAAACTGACCGCTGACAGAGAACGCAGTGAACGATCTGACC
>JAHDBT010000533.1 GCA_020630215.1 Bacteroidota bacterium | reverse complement strand
CTACACTTGATGCGGGCACTTTTACTAGTTATAGCTGGTCGCCTAATGGAGAAACTTCGCAAACCATTACCGCTAGTGCTGCCGCTACCTATGCCGTAACGGTTACTGATGCAAATGGTTGTACTGCCGCTACTAGTTTAGTGGTTACAGAAGATAATCTTCCTACACCAAGTATTACAGGTAATGACTCCTTCTGTACAGGTAGTTCTACTACTTTGGATGCAGGCACTTTTGCTAGTTATAGCTGGTCGCCTAATGGAGAAACAACACAAACCATTACCGCTAGTGCTGCCGCTACTTATGCCGTAACGGTTACCGATGCAAATGGTTGTACTGCCGCTACTAGTGTAGCCGTTACAGAAGATAATCTTCCTACGCCTAGTATCGGAGGAAGTTCGTCTTTCTGCACAGGAAATTCTACTACTTTAGATGCGGGCACTTTTACCAGTTATAGCTGGTCGCCTAATGGAGAAACAACACAAACCATTACTGCTAGTACGGCTGCCACTTATGCCGTAACCGTGACAGATGCAAATGGTTGTACCGCTGCTACTAGTGTAGCCGTTACAGAATCTGCTAATCTTAGTCCAACTATAATAGGGAATTCGTCTTTCTGTACAGGAAATTCTACTACTTTAGATGCGGGCACTTTTACTAGCTACAGTTGGTCGCCTAACGGAGAAACTTCGCAAACCATTACCGCTAGTGCTGCCGCTACCTATGCCGTAACGGTTACTGATGCAAACGGTTGTACAGGAAGTACTAGTTTAGTCATTACAGAAGACACGCCGCCTACTCCAAGTATTACGGGTAACGACTCCTTCTGTACAGGTAGTTCTACTACACTTGATGCGGGCACTTTTACTAGTTATAGCTGGTCGCCTAATGGAGAAACAACACAAACCATTACCGCTAGTGCTGCCGCTACTTATGCCGTAACGGTTACCGATGCAAATGGTTGTACTGCCGCTACTAGTTTAGTGGTTACAGAAAATGCCCTTCTAAGTCCAACTATTGGAGGAAGTTCATCCTTCTGTACAGGTAGTTCTACTACTTTGGATGCAGGCACTTTTGCTAGTTATAGCTGGTCGCCTAATGGAGAAACAACACAAACCATTACGGCTAGTACCGCAACTACTTATAGCGTAACCGTTACCGATACCAATGGCTGTACGGGAAGTGCTAGTTTAGCGGTTACAGAAGCATCAAATCTTAGCCCTGTTATTCTGGGAGACAATGCTTTTTGTACAGGCAGTTCAACAACACTTGATGCTGGCACTTTTGCTAGTTATAGCTGGTCGCCTAATGGAGAAACCACACCAACCATTACGGCTAGTGCTGCCGCTACTTATACCGTAACCGTTGCGGATGCAAATGGTTGTACGGGCATGACGAGTATTGTGGTTACAGAAAATGCGAATCCTACTCCTACTATTACTGGCGACGATTCGTTTTGTGAAGGTGATTTTACGACTTTAGATGCAGGAACTTTTGACAGCTATAGTTGGTCGCCTAATGGAGAAACCACACCAACCATTACAGCTAGTGCTGCTGCTACCTATGAGGTAACAGTTACCAATGCAAATGGCTGCCCAGGAACAGCTAGTATAATTGTAAATAGTATTGCGGTTCCAAATATTGATCTAGTAACAACCAATAATCCAACTAGCTGCGGTGGCACAGATGGTAGTATTAACATTGACGCATCTGGTGGTACTGGCATGTACGAATACAGCGTTGATGGTGGTACTGCTTGGTTTGCTAGTGGTGCATTTAGTACTTTAGGTGCTGGCACTTATACCGCCTGTGTACGTAACCTCGACCGTACCTGTGAAATATGCGATGTGCCACTTAGCCTAAACGACCCTGGCGCACCTACTCCACAATTAGCCTCAAGCGATGCTGATAATAGCATTTGCGAAGGGGAAGAAATTACCTTTACTGCTAGTGGAGGCGATATGTACGAGTTTTTTGTAAATGGAACTTCGCAAGGGGCTGCAAGTGCTATTGCAACCTTTACTACCAACACACTGGTTAATGGAAATACCGTTACCGTAACTGTAATGCAAAGTGGTTGTTCTGCTACAAATCCAGGCATTACAACAGCCGTAATTGTTTGTGGACAAGGTAACGATTGTCAATCGGATTGTGGTACGTTCTAAGGACTGCATCTAGCAATAATAATTGAGAATTGCACTTAATTATGGGGGTAACTGGTGAAAGCTAGTTACCCCCTTTTTTATGTTTTTATTCTAAAACATGGTATCTTTATACAGAACTACTCGTGCCAAAATTTATACTTTCTCCCTGCTACTAAAAATACAAATGGATTAGATAAACATGTCAACTTATGAATGAACTATTAGACTATGAAGAAATAAACAGCAACGTCAATCGTAAATATGCCATCAAATCGTTTAAAGCCTTATTCTATGGATTGGCTGTTACGTTATTGAAGGTTTGGTTGCTATTACATAATACCAAAACCCAAATAATTACTTATGTAGATAATATAGGCTTTTACCCACTGCTTATTTCCTGTGTTACGCTTGTTATTATAAGCATACATCTACTAGGGCTTAAATGGGCAATGGATAGTTTTATGCAAAAAGAACCACTAAATTTTTATGGGCGGATTGGATTAATTGGCAATTTGTTTTTTGTATTATTCTACACCATTAATAATTTAACTTAAAGTAACGTGAATCAATTACGCCCTTTTTTTTTACTACTAATTTTAGGCAGCTTATTGATGGTAATTAAATCTTGTTTTAATTCCAAAATAGATGATATTGATTACAAAAAACAATTCACCTATGCGGCGCCTCCCCCCTCTACACCTGAACGTCCAAATCCTAAAATAATTAATGTACAAGTTGCAGATAATTTGTTTTGTGATCAAATAGAGATAAGCAATATACAGTGGTCTACTTATTTGTTGTGGTTAGGTAATAAGTATGGTGAAACAAGCGCAATTTACCAAGCAGCATTACCAGATCCTTTTTTATGGAAAGAACTACCCGATTGCTATATATACGGTCCGCTTGCTTATATTACACCTCCCTCTCCATTTCTTCAAGCTTATCCAGTAATTGGTATTAATCAACAGCAAGCTATAAATTTTTCTAAATGGCGAACCGAAAGGGCTAAAGAAATAGGTTTAACACAACAAGGGTTAATAGACACGGCCCAACATAGTACCCCTTCTCTTTTTCTATCGGCTGCTTATGACCTAGAAAAACTTTTTTTTGGCAAAACGCCTCCAATGCCTAAAGATGGACATAACTATTACCTAAAGTACCAATTGCCCAACCTCGATCAAAGAAAACAAATCCTGCATTATTCGGATTCGGTTGATGCGGCTTATTTTAATAATTGCAGCACTACCTACTGCCAAGAATGCCAAATAAAATCCCCCGATTGGCATACCGATTTTCCAATTTGCCCTATATATGATGAAGTTCCTAGACGCATAGATGATGGCTGTGTTTCCCAAACAGGCATTCCATTTTATAATTTAAGAGGTAATGCTGCTGAATGGACTAGCGAACCCAATATTGCCGTTGGTGGCAGTTGGATAGATACCAAAGAACGCATCCTTAAATGCGATACCTTTAAACTCGATAACCTAAGTTTTTGGGTAGGTTTGAGGAATGTTTCGCAATGGGTGAAATTAGATTAATTATTTGTAATTTTGTTTACCCATTCCTTATCATCCTATTAATTTATCCTCCTAGAAAAATACCATGAGTGAAATATTAGACTTACATAAACCATCTCCCAAAAGTAATCATGCAAAAACTTCTTTTATTTTGGCCATCGTTTCTTTGGGATTAAGTTTTTTATTCGTCATTTTTCTCTATTATTACATGATAAATTCAGAAATTTTTTTGTGGGAAATTAGCCTATTTTTGCTTCTTTTAATGCCACTATTTAGTATTATTGGTTTTATCAAAGGCATACAAGCTATGAGGCAGCGAGAGAAAAAAAAATTTCACTTAGCATTTGGGCTGCTTGGAAATGGCTTCGTATTGCTTTTTTTAATTTCTATCATCGCACTAACACTATCGGTTGTTTTAGGTTATTTTCGGATTTATGGCTAACCTAAATCACAAAAAAAAATAAAAAATCATGAAATTCCGAAAGGCAAATAAAACAGATATACCTGCCATTGTACAAATGTTGGCCAACGATAAATTAGGCAAAACCCGTGAACAATACGAGCTACCATTGCCTAATTTATACTACGAAGCTTATGAACGAATCAATACCGATCTGAATCAGGAGTTGGTGGTTATTGAAAATGAGGTAAGCGAAATTATAGGCACGCTTCAATTAAGTTTTATTCCGTACCTTACTTATAGAGGGGGTATTAGGGCACAAATAGAAGCGGTTAGAATTAGGGAGGATATGCGTGGAAAAGGGATTGGTGAAAAGCTGTTTAAATGGGCTATTAACAGAGCAAAAGAAAGAGGCGCACACCTCCTACAATTAACCACCGATAAACAACGCCCTGCTGCTAAAAGTTTTTACGAAAAATTAGGATTTAAAGCGACTCATGAAGGGATGAAGTTAAAATTTAATTAGACTTGTTACTCTTTATACTCAACCACATCGGGTTTTGTGCAAATAGTTGTTTAAATTCACATCAAGCGACACGCTTGAAGCCCGTTACGCTCCAGCCGTGAGGCTGGACCGGG
>JAHDBT010000532.1 GCA_020630215.1 Bacteroidota bacterium | reverse complement strand
TAAGTGCAAAAGATCAAGTAGAAATGACGGATTTATTTTTTATGCGTTACTAAACTTAAAAAACATCATGGGAAAAAAAATTAAAGGTAAAGATTTAATACAAATTGGTTTTTCGGAAGGACGTGCGATTGGCATTGCGCTAAACGTAATGCAAAAGCATTTTAAGAAGAAAAGCAAGGAATATAAACTGGATTGTTTAAACAAGGTTTTAGCCGAACCTACTGCGTTTGAACAAGACGAGGTATATGGTACAATTGCCCATGCATTAATTGAAGGCAATAAACCAGAAAACCAAGAAATTCCGTTGAGAAGTGAAGAATTGGCCTACTCCATTTTTGGTGCTAAAAACATCGAAAAGGGAGCGATACGCCAAATGCAAACAGCTATGAAATTACCTGTAACGGTTGCTGGCGCACTAATGCCCGATGCACACCAAGGTTATGGTTTACCAATTGGCGGCGTACTAGCTACTCAAAATGCCGTAATTCCTTATGGCGTTGGTGTAGATATTGGCTGCCGTATGTGCTTAACCGTTTATGGTATGCCTACTAGCTTTTTAAAAGGGCATCATAAGCAATTAAAAAACAGCTTGCTCGAACATACTCGTTTTGGTATGGGCTGCGAATTTAAAGAACCAATGGATGATGCTTTGCTAGAACGAAAGGAGTTTCAAGAAATCGCTTTTGTGAAGCAACTCAAAGACAAAGCCTATCGCCAAATTGGTACATCGGGTGGCGGTAACCATTTTGTAGAATACGGCATTGTTACCATTACCGAAACCGATAATAGCTTAGGTTTGGCTCCTGGCGAATATGTAGGTATTTTATCGCACTCTGGTTCGCGAGGAATGGGGGCTACTATTGCCAATCATTATACCAAATTAGCTATTGAAAAATGCCGACTACCAAAGGAAGCGAAACATTTGGCTTGGTTGGATTTATCGACAGCGGAAGGACAAGAATACTGGTTGGCGATGAACTTAGCAGGTGACTATGCCTCGGCTTGTCACCACCAAATACACCGCCGCTTATCTAAAGCCATGGGCGAAAAACCATTGGCTACGGTAGAAAATCACCACAACTTTGCTTGGAAGGAGTTTTTGGCAGATGGTACGGAAGTGATTGTTCACCGCAAGGGCGCAACACCTGCTGGCGAAGGGGTGTTGGGCATTATTCCAGGCTCTATGACGGCACCAGGGTTTATTGTACGTGGTAAAGGTGCAGCTAATGCCATCAACTCGGCATCGCATGGCGCAGGGCGACAAATGTCTCGTAAAAAGGCGAAACAAACCCTAACCAAGAGCAATGTACGTAAATACTTAAAACAACACGGCGTTAGCCTAATTGGTGGCGGTATTGACGAAGCGCCAATGGCGTATAAGGATATTCATGAGGTGATGCGACATCAAGCACACTTAGTGGATGTGCTCGGTACGTTTTTGCCTAAAATTGTACGTATGGCGGATGCGGATGGATAGCTTGGGGTTTATTTAAAATTTAGGATTGAAAATTTAGAATTTTTGATATGCTGACGATTGGAGGTTTGATTTTTGATTTTTGATTTTTGAAATCTGATTTATACTTTCCAAAGATGCAACTTTGAATCTAATAAAAACCCCTAATCAATGAAACGATATTCCCCTCCTTGAGGGGTGGGTTTCATTTATATGTATTTTCTAATGACGATTAAATTCTTGCTTTTTTGTGCCGTAGGTACAACCTGTTTATAGAAAAGCAAATATCAAATAACCTAGCGCCGTAGGTGCGCCCTATTTCATTTTGTTATGCTGCTATAGAACAATCCCCTCTCAAAATTTAAAGCAAAAAAAAACATCGAACATTCCTCCAATAAAGGAGTTTGTTCGATGTTTTTTTTTTTGTATTGGAAATAATAACACTTCCTATTCCGATAGATTATACATCTAAAATTTCAGAAAATTCGTCGCCTAATCTAAAGTCGTCGTCTTCCTCTTGTCCAGCATTTACGCCTACAATATCATCAAAAGCGGCATAAAACACACAATAAGTTATTGGGATAGTAACAAAAAGTCCTACGCAAAGTACAAGCATTCCTATCATATTAATAAACCCTAGTACAATTGCCAATCCAAATAAAGAAAACCATTGTTGGTGAGCTACTTTACGACTGTTTTCTAGCGCATCCCAAAATTCAAACTTACCATAAATAACAAATAAGGGAGCAAAAGTATAGGCAATGGCTAAATAAATACCTGGGATGACTAAACAAAAACCCATCACCATTAAAATACCGCCTACTAAACCTACCAATATGAGCTGCCCAATATAATCGAAGCCTTTAAAAAAGTCGCCAAACTCATAATGTTCTCCTTTATCTATTTTTTTGGCTACCATGTAAAAACCTGCGGTTAAAGGTGCGGTTACAATAAGTGAAGCAAAAGGAATCATAGAGGCAATACCAACAAGGGTCATGTATACCAGTGCGTAAAGAATAAAGCCACCAGGGTTCTTTTTAAAAATTTCGATTCCCTTATTCATGTAATCGCCTAACTTAAAGTTGTAATTGTTTTGAATAAGATAATTTACTTTGTCTTGAAATGCATTCATAATGAATTAACTAATTGAATTTTGTGTTGAAAAATAAAAAATTGAGGAATAAACTTTCTACTCATATCAAGCTAAGTTTTCTTAAAAAAGTTCCGCTTTTTGTCAAAATCCTCCATTTTTCACAATTGCTTATTTATTAATAGGTGTTCTAAAAACAAACTCGTTTTTTATCCTAAAAAACACTATTCCTGATGCATTGCGTGCAGCATATCCCCTGTAAACACAAGCGGTAACATGGCTTTCATAGAAGGCACAATACACACCTTTTCTTCTCGTCCTAACAAATAAATTTTAATATCGTTATTAAATTTGTGTTCGTATTCTGCAATTACCTGCCTACAACCACCACAAGGAGCTACCACATCTTGAAATTGCGGATGCGATTTGTAATCTACTGTAATGGCAATAGCGGTTGCTTTTTTATTAGGATGCATTGACATCGCATAAAACAAGGCTACTCGTTCGGCACATAAGCCACTAGGGTAGGCTGCATTTTCTTGGTTATTCCCTTGAAAGATTTGTCCATCTTCTAAAACTACTGCCGCCCCAACACGAAAATTAGAATAAGGGGCATAAGCTTTATCACAAGCACTTTTAGCCAATTGGAAAAGTTTAACTTCTTCTTCTGAGAAAGCACTGTAATTATCGTGCATTTCTAGGGTACATTCAATTTTTACCGTTTTCATATATTTACTTTAAAAAACATTTTACTTAATTTCATGGGCAAATTTATAAAAGAGGAACTTTTAGTATTAGTGGAAATTAGTACAAGGTAAACTAATTTATTGATTTTTTTGTCTCTAATCATTTTTTTTGAACTAGTTGTGTAGTGCAATTGTTAGTTTGTTATTGCTTATAAAAATTGGAACATTAGTATTAAATGTTTATATTCTCCTTTATTAATGCTATTTTCGTGCCTGAATTCCATCAATTTAAGTATCTATATATCCCAAAGTAAAAAAGTAGTTAACCCAATTAACGGAGCAAAAATACTTATTCACAAGTTTTTGTTACCTGTTTCTTAAACACTTAAGGAAGCCGTTTTATTAGTAATGGTTGAAAAATAAGTTCCCCATTTATACGCAGAGGTTTTTTACTTAGACAAGGCGCAAAACGCAGTAATAGCAACGCTATTGCGAGTATTTGCAACGCCGTATAAGTGCAAAAGATCAAGTAGAAATGCGGAACTTATTTTTTTACCGTTACTTACTAACTTTTAATACCTTGTAAGTTCATTTAAGCGTTATAGCTATTTGAACGAATCTTTATACACCAAATCTGCTCTATATGAACCGTTCGTTAATACCTAACTTAATTACCCTCACCAACCTTTTGCTAGGTTGTATTGCCATTGTATGTACTTTAACTGGTAGAATTGACATGGTTCCGTGGCTTATTTTTGCTGCTTGTTGGGCCGACTTCTTCGACGGACTAGCAGCCCGTATCCTCAAAGTATCTTCTCCAATGGGTTTACAACTCGACTCTCTGGCCGACATGGTTACCTTTGGCGTAGTACCTGGCATTGTAGCCTTTAAACTTCTAGAAGGTGCATTAAATAATCCCAATATCTTTTTATTGTTACCAGGCTTTTTAATTACCCTTTTTGCAGCCTATCGGTTAGCTAAATTTAACGTTGACACTCGCCAAACCAGCGGTTTTTTAGGCATGGCAACTCCTGCCGCTACAGGTTTTATTGTTTCCTTAATTGATGTACAAGCGTACAATATTTTAGGCTTAGGCAGTTGGGTTAGCAATCCGTTTTTCTTATACACCGTTATCCTATTGTTTTCTTTCCTCCTTGTTTCTGAAATACCTATGTTTAGCCTAAAATTTAAACGTATTGGCTGGCATGGCAACGAGGTACGCTATATTTTTATGGTACTAGGACTCGGTTTGTTTTTTGCATTAATGGCAATGGGCTATCGTTTTGCAGGCATTCCCTTTGTTATTGCCCTGTACTTTTTAATCTCTATTGTCGATAATATTTTACACCCCTCTCCCAGTATAAGTAGCCATTAAAAAATTGGCAAGCTTGTTTTTGGTAAAACGTATAACCTACTTTCCAAAAAAAATAAAAGAAGCACTTCCTAATTAAATAGTGCTTGACCGAAAAAGGCTAAGCCATTAACAGTTAGAGTGTTAGA
>JAHDBT010000531.1 GCA_020630215.1 Bacteroidota bacterium | reverse complement strand
AATAGATAAAATAATAAATATGGAAATGCACAAAACCTAATGTGGTTCAGTATAGATCAGGTAAGCTGCATTCCATCAAGAGATGAAATGTACATAAGCTTCGAGCTGCTGTTTGTTGCACAAGTATTTAGTTACAAATAATGTCTTTTTATAGTGCCCAACCTGAAGTCGGAAGACACCCTCACAAGGAGGGGAATTTAGCGTCGTATAGCGAATAGGGATGGCTTTGTTTTAAGGGACGAAGAAGAAAACACAAACCGCTTATAAATCCTCTGGACAATCGGTAGGGCCTTGTTTGGTTCCTGAAAATAGGCGGCCTAATAATCCTTTAAAGTTCAGTCCATCTTCCCATAAAATAACAAAGCTTAATTCTACGGCTCCTCTAGTATCTTGCCAATAGTGTAAACCCGAAAGGTTAACATCGTAACTCAATGTAAGTTGGTAGGTTTCGTCTTTTGTTCTTCTGGTGCGGAAGCCAACAAATCCAATCATGCTATTAGTTGCGTTTATGGTTGGATGTGGATTTTCTTTAAGGGATTGAAAATTATGTTGGTAAAAACCGCCTACATACAAACTGGTGTAATTCCTCTCTTTGTTGCCTGCTCCTAATTTTTTGCGGTAGCCTGTTAAACCAAGGGAAAGCGAACGCATTTGCCCTGGTGTATTGCCTTGTAATTCTAGTTTTGCACTAGGTAATATTTTGTGTAAGGTGGTGTGTTGACTCCGTGTTTCTATCTGAAAACTTCCTAACCAATGTAGGGTTAATCGAGGGGCGGCAACATACTTAAAATTGCTAAACGAAATATTATCTTTAGGGTAGTGATGTAGGCTTGCCCCAAAAGAATGCCGATAGTATTTGAAGGGTAATATAAGCAATACACCAAAGTAATTATCTAAATAAGAATCGTTTACAAATTCGCCATTGAGTTGACTAGGAGGCTGTGCCATTGTTTGGTATGGTGTGCCTGGTGTAATAGGATCAAGCTGGTCGCTAAAAACCAGTTTGTCCCAGTTTAAACGCGTGTAATTTCGATTAAAGCGATACCCTAGAGCAAAAGCAGGTCTAAAAGAATTTTTATTTTTATTATCTTTTACTGCTTGATACAAGGCACTACCAATCACTCCTAAACTAGTTGTGGCGTAATTTCCCTCTCCTTGCATTTGATGATTTACTAGCAAACCAAATCCTGCACTAATTGGAAAATTCTTTCGGGCAAAGGTAAGACTCAATCCCACATTGGCTTGCCTAAACCGAAAACTATTGGCAAGATGAGGATATTGTTCTCGGTGATGTATATAAAACCTTGCGCCTGTTTCGGAAGCAGCGTAGGCTGGATTTAAGGTTAGCTTGTTGATGAAATATTGAGAGAAGGTCATATCTTGTGCTTGTAAATAATTGCCTACTCCTAGCACTAAACAAGTAATTATCAATATTTTTTTTAATAGAATTTTATTTTTCATTTTTGTTTTTTTAATTTTTCGTGGTGTGATTCGGAAAAAATATCATATTATTTTTTCTTAAATAACCACCCAAATGGCTGCTATTTTATTTAAAAAAAACATATCATTTTATTACCGAACAATCGTTACTGTTCCTTGCTTTTTAATATGTACTCGATAAGGTTTTCCATTCCACATTTGTCCATTTCGTGCTTGTGCATTTATGCGCCATTCGTAAGCGCCGGGGGGTAATGGTTCGCCATTAAAAGTACCGTCCCATCCTTCGGCAGGTTGCCCATTTTCTAGTAAATTGGTGTACCAAAGAATTCCGCCCCATTTATCAAAAATAGTTAAATCGTACTGTTCTAAATTTACGCCTTTCGGAATAAATAAACGCACTTCTTCAAATGGAGAATCGGGCATTAAAGCATTAGGAACATTTAGTCCCCAAAAGAAATTAATAGGAATGGTTTTGTTAATTTCGTCGGGGCAGCCTCCGCCATTTATTACTTGTAAGGTGACGATTTTAGTGGTATCAGGAAAATCTAATTCGTAGTAACGATAGGCGGTATCGGGTACAGCAGCGTTGTTTCCATCGCCAAAATCCCATAGCCACGATACTACATCGGGGGTTGAGGTATCGGTAAATTCTACTAGTCCTATTGCATCGGGTTCGTTGTTAACAAAAAAGTCGAAATCGGCTTTAGGGGCGGCATATACTTCTATGTAATTGGTAATTGTTGTATCATCGAAACAGATGTTTTCGTAGTTTACATTTAAAGTGATGGGGTAAACTCCTGCATTGTAATATGTGTAATATGGATTTTCTGTGGTGCTTGTATCTCCTTCTGCAAATGTCCAAATCGAATTGGTGGCATCTTCTGAAAGGTTGATAAACTGCACGCTGTCGCCTTCGCAAATGGCGGTGTTGCTGGCCATTAAATCGGCGTTGGGAGTTGGATGTACTTGTATGGCGTTGGTAAAAATCAAAGTGTCGGGGCACTCAAAACCGTTGCTGATATTAAAGGCGAATACGCTTACCGTATAAAGTCCATCATTCTGATAACTGTACAAAGGATCTGATTCATTACTGGTATTTCCGTCGCCAAAATCCCAAATAATACTATCAGCATTTAAGGACAAATTGGTAAACTGCACTTCTAATGTTTCGCAGCCTTCGGAAATATTAAAGCTGCCGTTGGCGGTTGGTGAAGGATGAACGGTAATGTAATTTTCTAGGAATAAAGTATCGGGACAACTGCCGTTATTACTAGCAATTAGGTTAACGCTATATACGCCTGCATCGGGGTATATGTGAGTCGGATTAGCTAGGTTACTCGTATCACCATCGCCAAAATCCCAATGCCAGGAGAGTCCGCCATCGCTTGTATTGTTAAAGTTTACGGTATAGGCTTCGCATCCTTGGTTGGCTTCTAGGATATTAAAATTGGCTTGTGGTTCGGGCAAAATAAAAATGGTATCGACATAGGTATTTAGGCAGCCATTCCCTACGGTATCAATGGTTGTTAAAGTGATAGGATAAGTGCCTATTTCGGTAAAATTGACAATGGGAGCATTGGCATCTGTATTGGTTTGTACGCCGCTACCGAAATCCCAATTGAGCACATTTCCTAGCATGGATGTGTTGGTTAAATTTACGGTAACGGGTACATCACAAAAAGAAGTTTCACTCGCAATGAAACTTGCATCTGGTTGTGCAAACACATTGATGATGGTATCGGCAAAACTTTGGCAGCCTGTGGCAACATTAGTGGTGGTTAAAATTACCTGATACGCTGTATCGACTCCTACAGGCGAAATAAAATTATGCAATGGATTAGCACTTGTATCAATTGCCGAACCATCGCCAAAATTCCAATAATGCGACAATCCGCTAGTGGTATCACTGCTAAATTGCACTTCCAATGGGCTACATCCGCCAGCAGGATTTGTGGTAATGTTAATGAGTGGATTGTCTACAATTGTAATGGTATCGGCATAAGTGTAAGTGGCGGGGCATCCATTAATTGCGCTTGTAATTGTTACGTCGATGGTATAGTTTCCTGCTTCGGCAAATGCGTAGCTTGGGTTGACAGCTTCCACAATACTATCGCCAAAATCATATATAATACTACTCAATTGGTCTTCACTAAATACCGAAAAATCAATGGGTTCTCCTACACATGCTTGTAGTACGCTAATGGCGAGGCTGTCTATTTCAGGAATATCGAAAACGGTAATTTGTTGGAAGGTGGTATCATAGCCACAGCCATTATCGGCAAATTGGGTAATGGTGTAAGTGTCGGGAATGGTGAATACAAAAGTGGTGTCGGAGGTATCTGTTAAAACAAGGGTTTCTCCTGTGCTGTTGGTAACATTGTAACTTGTATAACTGGCATCCGTAGCAAGGTCGGTTACTCCTACTGCTAGTGGTGGACATCCTTCTAAAGTGTCTATATTAAAAAAGGCGATAACGGTATTAGGTTCTACAAAAATTTCTACTAGCACGGTATCCGAACCGCAGGTATTTTCGGCAATTACGCTGCTCGTAAAAGTTTGTGGAGTAGCCGCATCATCGAGGTTAAAAATGTGGGTAATGGTATCGGGTTCGTTGGTTTCTATGAGTGCAGAACCATCGCCAAAATCAATATAAAAAGTATCGGGATTCCCAAAGGTATTGTTGTTAAATGGTACAGGTGCGCCATCACAAATTTGGTTGTAGGCAGGGCCAAAAACTACTTGTGGTGTTGGGGCAATTAATATTTCCGTTTCATATAAATCATTTTCGCAATTATTACTAATTAACAAGGTCGCATTAAAAATGGTATCCGATTGAATATATTCTCCTTCGTAAGTGTAATTAATGCCATCGGCTAGTAATTCATAATCTCCTAGCGATATACTAAAGGTGGTATCGGTAGGGCTAATAATGATGGAATCGCCATTGCCGAATGTCCAAGTATAGGTAGAAACTGCGCCATATACTTCGGAGTTGTTTTCGAAGAAAATGGGTAGTGGCGTACAGGTATAATCGGGTGTTGTTACATCAGGATTTAGGATGGCATTAGGTGGTTGGGTAATAAAAACGTCTTGGGTACTCGATTCGTTGCAGCCTAGCGGAGTTGTTGCGGTTAGGTTAATGGTGTAAGTGCCAATGCTGGTGTATTGGTGAATGTAATTGCAATCGGTGGAGGTATTGCCATCGCCAAAATCCCAGAAGCAGGTTACACCCTCGCCATCCATATTTAGGGTAATGTTGTCGCCTATGCAGGCGATGTCGGTGGTGTTGAAATTGAAGGGGGGGATGCCTTCGAC
>JAHDBT010000530.1 GCA_020630215.1 Bacteroidota bacterium | reverse complement strand
TATTGAGGTTTGATACTTGATTTTTGATATGCGATTTTTGATTTTTTTTATGCTAACGCTAGGAAAGGGTTTCATTGAAAATTTAGGAGTGAAGAGTTAAAATTTGAAAATAAAATATTATTCATTTTTCCACCAAAATCAAAACTCAAACATTTACGCCAGCATAGTATCCAAACATCCTGCCCATCCAAATTCAGACAATTATATCAGCAGGAAAAAAATCAAAAATCAAGCATCACATTTCAAAAATCAAACCTCCAATCCACTCAGTTTGGGGCATAAAAAATGGCGATGTATGGGGATACATCGCCAACACAAAAAACAATTAGTATGAAAGGGGATTATATTTTGCAATACTTCTTTTGTACGCTATTAAAATTAAGGCTTTAAAGAAAATATCGCTCCTTGCCTGTTTGTTTCATTACCTTCTTCATCGCTTGCTATATACTTGAGTTCGTAATTGCCTTCGATGGGTATATTTACGATATAATCGTAATCTATAACAATGCTATCTGCATATTCCGTGCCGAAAATTTCTAGCAATTGTTCTCCATCGGGATAGGCCTGCATGATAGCTTTTGCGCTTGCTAGCGTTTTATTGTCGGTAACAATAACCTTAAAACTTAGGGTTTCCCCATTTAAAAAAACAGCATTCTCAAGCGGTTCTGTTTCAACGGTTACTGTAGGCGATTTTCTATCTTTATTACAGGATACTAGCACACAGCAAGTTACTGCTAGTAATAAAAACACGATTTTTTTCATAAATTGTGCAAGCTTATAATATAGTATGATTCAATAAAATGAGAGAGGTTTAAAAACAAATGGCTCACATCTTTTATACAAAAGTAAAAAAAAAAGGCGATGTAATCAACGCCCTCTGAGATCACATCGCCAAAAATACTCCAATTTGTTTTATGTTTTGCTTTAAGAAGAGAAGATAAAGAACTGAGCGTCAATAGATAACGCACCAGTTCTTTTAAAAATTGTGGAGTTGTCAATAAATTGTATTATTTCAAAGTTTGTAAGAAAAGTGCCTTTTTAGCCCTTTATTTCCTTGCTTACCTTACAAATTTACGGCAACATCCAAGTATATAAAAGTACATTTAGGGAGCATATCCAACGCTTTTTTACTGGAGTAATGATATTCAAGTTTTTATTAAAAAATATAAGTGACTGGTTATCAACAACTTAACACAAAAATGCGCCCAACAAAAAAAATACATTTCCGAAACACGCCTACCAAAAATGCGTTTATCCGAACATTTTGTGGCAATTAACTAGCTGTTTTGAGTGCTTTATTGATAAAACAGCCGTATAAAAAGCAAACTGTTAATACCCTTAACATATTAAAATATCTTCACATGCAGAATTCGATATTTAATATCTATGTAAATTTCTTTCTATTTTTAGTAAAAATCGGGCATATAAGTTAGTAATGTTATGAAATAATTTGTTCCTTGGCAATTCGGCATTACTATTGTAGTATTTTGTTATACTCTGACTAATGCTGATATACCCAACCCAATATCTAAAACTTACAAAGCTATGAAAACTTACATTCTTTTTTTTTCTTATCTTTTGCTATGCTGTAGTACGCTCATTACGGTAAATGCACAAAATGCTTCTATCATTCCTAATAATAATGTCCAACACAATCACTGCTTGTTGCCTGCTACAGATGCACAAGATATTGCTAGTAAAATTACCGACCGTATGGTGATACAATATCAACTAGATGTAAAACAGGCACAGGCTATCTTTGAAGTTCATTATTATGCAACACTACAATTAATTACTGCAAGCCAAGATACTACTTCGGAAACAAGCAAGGACCCCGATTTTTTAAAAAACTTGGAATTAGGTATTGCCAAAAAAACGAGGTTAATACTTAGCCCCGAACAATGGCAGCAATACCAATACTACGAACAAGATATGGAAGGTTTGCCCAAAAATCCCTGGAATCCTAGTGTGAAGTTGTAATTTAAATGTGGGTAAATAAGTAATTCAATAAAAATACCTTTTACTAATAGTCTTATGCAAGTCCTTCTTCTTCTATAAACACTTTTGTAAAAGAAAAAGTACTACCATCAAACAAACCTAGGTCGCTCAATTTTAATCTAGGAATAACGAGTAGTGCCATAAAGGATAAGGTCATGTAAGGGGCGTATAAAGGTGTGCCTAGTGTTTTGGTAAGTTTATCTATTTCGGTATATTTTTCGGCAACGGTATACCCATTTTCTGCGGTCATAATTCCTGCTACGGGCAAAGGTAACACTCCTTGCACTTCTCCATTTGCAACAGACAATCCGCCTTTCGCATCAATCAATAAATTTACGGCTGCACAAATATCGGCATCGCTTACGCCTACCGCAATAATATTGTGCGAATCGTGCGCTACAGAAGAAGCAATTGCGCCTTTTTGTAAACCAAAGTTTTTAATAAAGGCAACTGCTGGCGGAGTATTTTGATACCTATTTACCACCACTAGTTTTAACACATCATTTTCTATATTAGCAACCGCTTCTCCCTTATCGTTTACTTTCGCATCCATTTCTAGGAGGTTGGTAATCAGTTGTCCTTCTAAAGCTTCTATAACGCTTATGCGGTTACTAGCAGCAGGTAGTACAAAATCGCTTACTTCTTTTTTACTAGTATCAAAATTATTAAGAATAGGTGCAGATTGATAAGCTAATAAAGTTTTACCATTTTTGGCTACCAATTGCCCATCAATATAGGTTTCTAAAATATTTAGGTCTTCCAGATTATCAGTAACTACCAAATCGGCAGGGTCGCCTTTTTGCAATAAGCCTACATTTAAGCCATAATGTTTTACGGGGTTTACACAAGCACATTGTAGCACTTTCATTATTTCAATGCCTCTATCTACCGAGCGTTTTACCAATTGGTTAATGTGTCCATCTACTAAGTCGTTTGGATGTTTGTCGTCGCTACAAAACATCATATTTTCGTAGTTTTCGGCAAGCAAAGGAATAAGGGCTTCGTAGTTTTTAGCCGCCGAACCTTCTCTAATTAATATCTTCATGCCATATTCCAGTTTTTCGGCAGCTTCTTCTAGGGTAAAACATTCGTGATCGGTTGTAATACCTGCGGCAATGTATTTTTTAGCATCTTCGCCACGTAGCCCAGGCGCATGTCCATCTATTTGTTTGCCATATTTTTTTGCTAAGGCAATTTTATCCATCACCACAGGGTCGTTAAACAATACCCCTGGAAAATTCATCATCTCACTTAAATAAACAATATCAGGATGGTTTTTAAATAATTGCTCAATATCGTTGAGGGTAATTGTTGCGCCTGCGGTTTCAAAAGTTGTTGCAGGCACACAGGAGGGCGCACCAAAATAACATTTTAAGGGACAGGTTTTTCCATTAGCAATCATGTATTCTACGCCCTCTACTCCTAGTACATTTCCTATTTCGTGTGGATCAGAAACGGTTGCAACCGTGCCATGAGGTGCCGATAAGCGAGCAAACTCATAAGGGGTAAGCATCGAACTTTCAATATGTACATGTGCGTCAACAAAACCAGGAATAATATATTTTTCGTACTCCTGATTTGGTGTTTCTACAATGTTTACTATTTTGTTATCTTGCAAGTGCAAGGTGCCACTGTATATTCTATTGTTCAAAACATCTACAATATTGCCGGATAGCTGCATCATCTGATTTTTTTTTTAGGGAAATTGTTTTAGTAAAAAAGATTGGTAAAAGTAAAGAATAAATTAATAATGAACGACAGAAAAGCATAAAAAGTAAAAAAAGGAATTATACCGCAATTTTATTTTATTGCAATAACATGACAATCGTCTAGCTTATTTTAAACCAGTTAAATACAATAACAATTTTAACTACATGTGTTAAAACGTCGGTTAAACCTTCCTGGTGTTAATCGGTAAAAAACTTATTCCAAATCTTTGAAAATTGTAAAATTTAAAAAAGTCAAGCTTAATGACTTTTTTATGACAACAAAGTTCATTGGCATAGATTTCGCATAAACCCTAGTGCAAGCATATCACTTATTAACATAAAGAGGAAGCAAAAAAAAGGTTACTTCCTAAACAAACTTACGCACCATCTATGACCAACTTTAACGCACTATTCATCGACGACAATCCGACTAATAATTACCTTACACAACTCAATATAAAGTTTGATAAATTACCTATTACTGCTCATATTTTTGAGCAAGCATTGGTAGCTTTAGATTATTTAGAAAACTGTGCAAATCCACGTTTAAATAGCACAGACATTTTTCCTGATTTTATTTTTATAGATATTAATATGCCTGTAATGGATGGGTTTGAATTTATTAGAGCTTATGAAGACAGTTATTTTCATGCACACCCTAATACAGAAATATACTTAATGACCTCTTTTATTCATGCAGAAACACAACAAAAAGCAACAAGGTGTAAATCGGTACATGGTTTATTTAATAAGCCTTTTACTTCCGAAATTTTAAAACAAGTAATTAACCATTTAACTAGCCGTAAATCGCTTGCAGCATAAAATAACTCGCATTTTTTTTACAAAATAATAATGCAAAAAAACATTTAATATATCCCTGATATCACTTTATTTACGTACATCAACTTATCACCTAAGTATAAACTATGTTAAAAGGCAAAAACCTCACTGCATTTTCACTTTGCTTTTACCAATTATATTTATACTTACAGGCACAGTTATTTATTTAACTGTGCTTTTTTTTTACCTATTAAAATAAGCATATCAAAAA
>JAHDBT010000529.1 GCA_020630215.1 Bacteroidota bacterium | reverse complement strand
CTACTAGGGCAATTGTGGGCACGCCCCATTTAAATTTTGGTTTATTTCCTTTGTGATTAACAGGTGGCAACATGCCTAGAAAAATGCCTGCAAAACCTAATAAGGCGGCGTTGGTTAACAGGTATTTTTCTGGGGTTCGTCTTTTGCTATTGTTGGTGCTTTCTCCATTTTTAATGGCGATGCGTTTGTCCTGTATCATTAAAAAGTAAGTGCGTAGGTTAAGTAGTAGCAATACAATTAAAACATAGAATAGGTTAATGGACATGTTGTTTTTTTGAATGGGGATTAGAGTTTTTGAATGGTTTCTATTGTTAGCCCTGAAATTTCAGAAATACACTCAAATGTTAATTCCCCTTCAACTTTATACTTTTGTACTAATGCGATTATTCGTTGTTCCACTACTTCATGTTGTTGAATGATGAATTCCCTCTCTATTTCTGTTTGTGTTGGTTCTTTTTCTCCTTCAACAATACTTGCTAGTTTTGTTTTTTTAAATGCTTCCAATGATACTTTGCTTTGTGCTAGATATGCCGCTCTATCAGTAGCACCTTTACAAAGCATAATTTCAAAAGATGCATTTTCGTCAATACTCATTTTCCGTGTACTGTATTTTTCAACCGTCCTATCTACCCAATCTGCTGCAAAATGCTCGGGTATTAGTTGTCTGCCTTCTAACCATTTTAACTCTTTCACTAGTTGTTTATCTACCTCTTTCGCTTTTATTAATTGTTGTTGCATCTCTCTATCTTCAGAAGCAGTACTTCTAACAGTTGTCATCTCATAATCCGCCCTTTCTTTAGGAGTCATATTATTTTTATCCAACTTTTGAATAACACTAGCTATCCAATCTTCTTCAAAGAATGCTGGCAAATCATTCATAGCTTTCATTCACTATATTTTTCATCATTAAAAAAATCGTAGAACAAGGAACAACTTTAACAATAATTATTTTTTAACGATATATTTTTCTTTCTTCTTCAAAGCATCCGCTGGCGAAGGAATATAATGTCCAACACCGCCACCTCTTTGGTCATTAAACGTTGTTGGGGTGTTCCCAGCTTCACCTCTTTCTTTCCAAGTTTCGTGCTGTGTGCCATCGTCTTTGCGTACCATCGTAATGCATTCTTCTACTGGGCAAACTAAAGAACAAAGGTTGCAGCCTACACAGTTGTCTTCGATGATGTAGGGAACTCGGTTGCCTTCATCTTCTCCATTTAAACGTGGTAAACCGATGGCTTGATGTGCGCCATCTTCGCAAGCGGTGTAGCATAGTTGACAACCAATACATTTATCTTCGTTAATATCGGCTACGACTTTGTATTTGAGGTTGAGGTTTTCCCAAGAGGTAACATTTCCTAGTGCTTTTCCTTGGAAATCGGCAATGGTGTTGAAACCTTTTTCGGTCATGTATTGCTCTAGTCCGTAAATCATTTCTCGTACTATGCCAAAACCGTAATGCATTGCAGCAGTACATACTTGCACGCTGCCTGCGCCTAGTAAAATAAACTCTACCGCATCTCGCCAAGTTTCAATGCCGCCTATGCCTGATATTGGAATATTTACTTCTGGATGTTGCGCACAGTTTTTCAACATGTTCATGGCAATTGGTTTTACGGCAGGGCCACAATAACCACCATTGGTACTTTTACCATCTACAATTGGATAGGGTACAAAATTATCAATATCTACTCCTACAATACTTTGTATGGTATTGATTAGGGAAATGGCATCGCCTCCGCCTTGTGCTGCGGCAATAGCAGGCAAGGTTATATCCGAAATATTAGGTGTTAGTTTTACAATAACGGGTTTGGTTGCTACTTCTTGTACCCACTCGGTAATGGTTTTTAAAACCTTCGGCTCCTGCCCTACTGCCGACCCCATGCCACGCTCACACATACCATGCGGACAGCCAAAGTTCAGCTCGAATCCATCTGCGCCTGCGTTCTCACAATCTTTTACTATTTGGTGCCACTCTTCCCGAGTTTCTACCATTAAAGAGGCAATAACTGCGTGATTAGGGAAATGCTTTTTTACCTCCTCAATTTCTCGTAGGTTATCGACTAAAGGGCGGTCGGTAATTAGTTCGATGTTGTTTAAACCGATTAATCGTTTGTCCTTGTAATTTACCCCACCATAGCGGCTAGATACATTTACTACGGGTACGCCCAGGGTTTTCCATACTGCGCCACCCCAACCTGCTTCAAAGGCTTTCATTACTTGGTAACCCGAATTGGTAGGCGGTGCAGAAGCTAACCAAAATGGATTGGGTGCTTTTATTCCTGCGAAATTGATTGATAAATCTGGCATATTGTATTTTTTAGTAGTCAGTTGTCAGACCGTTCGCTTTGCTCTCTGTCAGACCGCTGCGCTGTCAGTTTATATGCTGACGTATTTTTAGTGAGTTGTCAGTAGTCAGACCGTTCGCTTTGCTCTCTGTCAGACCGCTGCGCTGTCAGTTTATATGCTGACGTATTTTTAATGGATTGAGTTTTATGGAGTATAGTTTCTTTAAGTGTTCATTATTTTAAGATAGTCGCTTAATTGATGGTTTATTTTCTTCATAGTGTAATCTTATTTAGAAAATATCTTTAGCATCTAATTTTAGTTTTGCTAGTACATTGGATTTAACCTTTCCAGTTTCTACGGCAAAAGATAAAAGCTCGTAAGCCTTCTCTGTATACTCATAAATTTCGATGGTTTGGTTATTGGGATCGATGAGCCAATATTCCTTTATTTTAAATTGGTGATAGAGTTTCATTTTATCTATCCTATCTCTTTTTACAGAGGAAGGGGAAATGATTTCTACTACCAAATCGGGTATACCAATAATACCTTTCTCATCATTAATAATATGTTCTTTTTCCTTAGAAACAAACACTAAGTCTGGTTGAGGAGCATTAAATTCATCTAAAAACACATCAATAGGAGCATAAAGTATTTCTCCCATTTTCCTCTTCTCTACAAAATTGTCAACAATTCTAAGAAGTCTTTTTGAAATTTTTTGATGTATTGGTTTTGGTGCGGATCGTTTCACTATTTCTCCATTTAAGAGTTCATATACATGGGTATCATTTTCATCAAATTCCATTTGACAAAATTGCTGGTAACTTATTTTTTTTGTTAATACGGTCATTTGCTACAATTAAATGCTTAAAACTTTATTAGATGCTAAGAATATAACCCATTTAGGAGATTAAAGCAAAAAAACTATTCCTATTCGGATATAATTCTAACTTAAAAAAGCATGTATCCCCTGCGCTGCAACTTTGGCTTCGGCAACGGCATTTACCACCTCTGCCCCACCATTCACGGCATCGCCTGATGCGAAGTATTTGGCATTGCTGGTTTGGAAGGCTTCGTTTACTACAATGCGTCCTTTCGCATCTAGTTCTACATCGCCAATAAATTGTAACAGGCCTTTTTGTTTGCTTTGTCCTGTTGCTTTAATCACCATTCCACAAGGTTCTACAAACTCGCTGCCTGCTATGTTGGTGAGCTTGCCATCTACAACTTGGGTGCGAATAAATTTAACGCCTGTTACCTTGCCATTGTCATCGCCTACAATCTCTACGGGACTAACATTGAACAAACCTTTTACGCCTACTTGCTTTGCTAAATCGTACTCAAATTCGTACGCACTTTTCGATTCTTTTCTACGACGATACGCCAACACAACATCACTCGCCCCTAACCTAGCAGATTCGGAGGCGGCATCCATTGCCGTGTTGCCTCCACCAATTACTACAACTTTATCTGGCACTTGTACTTCGTGTTGTTTCATGCGAAGTTCTTCTATAAATTCTACTGCGCCAAAACAGTTGGCTAAGTCCTCGCCTGCTAGACTTAAACTACGGGTTGCCCCTAAGCCTACACCTAGAAAAACAGCATCGTAAGTTTGTGCTAGTTGGTTAAAATCTTCGCTGCTACCTACTGGGCTGTTGTAATGGATGGCAAAGTCTAATTGCTCTTGTAAATAGGCGACTTCGTCTAGGGCTTCTTCGTTGGTAATTTTGTAGGGAGCTACGCCGTAAATGGTTAAGCCTGATGGCTTGCTTTTGGCTTCGTAAATATCTACTTCGTAACCCAAAGTACGCAGCTCGCAAGCACAAGAAATGCCTGCTGGACCTGCACCAATAACGGCTACTTTTTTACCATTATCTTCCCCTACAGTAAACAAAGCGGCTTTGTTAGCGATGGCTTGGCTCGTAGCATAATTTTGCAAGCGACCAATATCTATAGGTTTTACTTTTTGATGGTTGTACACACATGCGCCCTCGCACAAAACTTTGGTTGGACAAACTTTGCCACATGCATTGCCCATATAATTGGCATCGTAAATGGTTTGGGCTGCCCCTTTTACATTGCCCGAATTTATTTGCTTAATAAATAAAGGTATATCAATGCCTGTAGGACAAGCGGTGATGCAAGGCGCATCGTAACAAAACAAACAACGGCTGCTTTCGTAATAAGCTTCCGTGTCGTTCATTAAAGGATACTCTTGCTCAAAATTTTGGTGGTATTCTTGGGTGTTTGTTGGTCGTTTAAATTCTGCCATTATTGTTTTTTTTAAAAGTAGTCAGATCCTTCGCTGCGCTCGCTGTCAGCAGTCAGAACGCTGCGCTGTCAGTTTTTTTAAGCAGTCAGATCGTTCGCTGTGCTCACTGTCAGCAGTCAGAACGCTGCGCTGTCAGTTTTTTATGCTGACGTTTTTTTAGGAAGATAGATTATTCGTTTGCACTCATTTTTGTAATTAACGTGAACTAGAGTAATTATGGCATAA
>JAHDBT010000033.1 GCA_020630215.1 Bacteroidota bacterium | reverse complement strand
GTCACTCAAAACCTCATTTTGCCGCACAATTAGTTTTCGGTCAGGCACTAATTATATTTATTTGTAATTTTTTAAAATTTAACTTTTATGAAAAATCCAACACAACGGACATTTGTTTTTAAGTCCTTTTTCGCATTATTTATGTTATGTATATGTGGGGGGGGTAATTTGATTTATGGGCAATGCGACCCATCTAACTATTACGATTTTGAGGAATGGGGCGAAAATATAAAATTTGATTGTGAGACGAATACAAATAACAATTGCGAAGTTTTACCTTCTTTACTCCCTGAACCTAGCGATTACGTAACGGAACCAGGTAGTAATGAGATGCTGCCAGATTTAATCATTTCAGCATGGGCAATGTCTAATCCAAACTTAAATGATGTGCCTGGTTATGTTTTCCAAAACAATATTGATGAAATTCCTGCTGGAAAAGAAAACATGTATAATACTTTTAATGGTACTTATTTATTGGGTATTAATACAACAATGACGAATGTAGGTTTAGGCCCCTTTGAGGCAGAAAGAACTAATGAGTTATGGTGTTGCGGTGATTGGGAAACTTGTAGAGAAGAATGGCTCCTAGAAAATCCAGGCAGTACAGGGCTAACAGATTTAGAGTTATTTAATTATTGTTGCGAACCACTTACTAGCGGTATCTGTACATCAGAAAAGCCATATACCCTAGAAAAAATTAAGCAGCATATATATTGTAAAGATTGTGAATCTGGTGAAGATATTGGAACTACTGCAATTACCCAAAACCCTGATGCAGTTACCGCTACAGAAACACCATTTCCTATGTTAGGTTTATCTCATGCCGAACATGGCGACCATTTTCATATAAACGATTATGTAGAAGTATCGCTAAGAAAAAGACCTGCAAGTAGTAGTCCCAACTATAACGAACCGCTTGAATGGGAGGTTGTAGGAACAAGCAAAAAAATTAGTTTTTGTTTATCTAATGGATTTGAATGTATTTGCCAAGAACCTTTTTACGGACTAGTGTTACCGAGCCCTTAGCTTTAATTGATGCTGACCCCGACTTTTGGACGAATAGCGATAACAGTCCTAATTTTTTTACTGCGGCAATTGATGATTATGGCACTATTTATGGACTTCGAAACTATAATACCTTAAATGCACAAAATATATTAGATTTTCTAGGAGAAAGATTTACAATACCCGCATTTCCCCAGATTATTCCCTCTAGCGGAAAGCGAAGTGATTTAAATACTACTAAACAAGTTACTAATACCCAATTATACTCAACCACATCGGGTTTTGTGCAAATAGTTGTTTAATGTTTACATCAAGCGAGACGCTTGAAGCCCATTACGCTCCAGCCGTGAGGCTGGACCGGGCGTTCCTTTTTTTACAAAAAAGGAACGCAGGGTCAAGCGTCTCGCTTGAGCCAAACGGGTTTAAAGCCTCTTGGCTTGTAGCAAAAAAGGGGAGACACCTGCAATTAAATAGATAAAATAATAAATATGGAAATGCACAAAACCTAATGTGGTTTAGTATAGTACCTAACCCAGCACAAAATAGCGTATTTATAAAATACAGCGGTATTAAATCCAAAAACGATTTAACCATAAGCATTTATGCAATTAATGGACGTAAGCTAATTAGCAAATCTATGCATCATGGCAATACAACTATAGATACTAGCGAGTTAGCTGATGGTATTTATTTATGTATTATTAACGATACAAATGGAGCTTTTGTAAGCCAACAAAAGCTGACTATTATTAGATAGCAATTAGCTGTTATAAAATTCCCGTGCTTTGTTCGTAATAAAAAACGAAGCACGGGAATTAAATAAAATAATATGAAAAATATATTGATGGCATTTCTTGTATTAAATTTACCATTTATAATATATTCCCAAAGTACATATAGTAAATTTTATACGCCTGATTCCTTGCTAATATCTTGTAATGGAACTAATATTTTATCCTATACTGATACAACATTTATTGTAGCAAATACTTTCTATGACCGCAATGAAGATGTTCATTTAAATGGCTTGCAAATAATCTGTTTTAATAATGAAGCAGCAATTGTTTGGCAAAAAGATTATCCCATAGATTTAGGTGGTTTTTTTATTAGTGGTTTTGGTGATTTTTTTAGATTGCAAGATGGAGGTTTTGCTTTTTTTAGTTTTAAATATGTTTCTGAATCTTGGAAGGAGAATGCATTAATGATGCGATTTGATAACTTAGGCAATTTAATGTTTGAGGAAAACTATGGAAAATTAACAAGTCAAGAAAGAATATTAGGAGCTTATCAGACTAGTGATGGGTATCTTCTATCAGCAGGCTTTACAAGCAATGGATACAATACCGCAGATATCTATATCCTAAAAATAAATGAGGAAACAAGTGATACAATATGGACCAAAGGTTTTGAAGAAGAAAACTTCCAACGCTCTCAAATAATTAGGGAAGATTATGATGGAGGCTATATATTGGGGGGGATGACAGGTGTTTCGCAAGTAGAGGAAAGTGACGGGTTTAATGAAGTAGATGGCTTAATTATTAAGCTCAATACCGATGGCACGGAACGTTGGCGACTAAATCTTGGTACAGAAGATGACGATTGTCATGCTTATATTTTACCCTATCCACAAGAAACTGGAAAGTACATTGTTTGGAGTTGCAATGGTATTAGTTTTTCAGATCCACTCTATTATTGGAATGAAGCAGAACAATATTATATTACTAAAATGGATAGCACAGGAACAGCAGATTGGCGGGTAACCTTTGAGGATACAAAAAAGGAAATAGAAAAAGTTGTTATTTTAAATAATGGCGAATTACTTGTAGTAGGAGGCTATTCAAGATGTGGTGATGATTCGAGTGACTGTCGCTCTTTTTGGGGCTGGTTAGCTTATATAAATGCATCAGGTGAAGTACTATGGGATAGAACTTACAATTACTATGAAGCAGATGACCCATTTGAAACCTCTTACAATTGGCTATCAGATGCCATCCCTGCGCCAGACGGTGGTTTTATTGCCGTAGGTCGCTATCAGCATAAAGCAACAGAAACCGCATTATCTACATCAAGAGTATGGCTTTTAAAAGTAGATGCCAACGGCTGCCTAGAACCAGGCTGCGAAGAAGAAAATATTTTTGTTAGTACGAATGATTTTATTCCTTTGTCTAGTGCTAGTAGTCAAGTGTTGATGCATATTTATCCTAATCCTGTTCAAAATAAAATACAAGTACAACTAAATAACATTACCAACTACCAAAATACCCAACTTTATATTTATGATGTATATGGGAAATTACTACTGCAAAATCCATTACAGCAAGCAAGTTCTACTATTAATGTGGCGCATTTTAACAACGGCATTTACCTATGCCAACTAATTATTGATGGACAAACTGTTGAACAACAAAAATTGATTGTAATTAAATAAATAATTTTACAACCTATTGCTATTTACATTAAATAGCAATAGGTTTTTAATACCTTCCATATGAAAAAAACAATCTTTATTTTCCTTCTCACCTACCTTGCCATCAATACCCTAAATGCCCAAACTTGGTCTTTTCGCAATGATACCGTTATTGGCTGAGGTTATGCTTGTGATGCCTATATAACAGATGATAATTATTATTTAATAGCCTATACCTATTACCAATTTGTAGACTACGAAAATAAATTAGGCTTACTAAAAATGAATTTAGAGGGAGAAATAGTTTGGGATATAGAACATGACTTAGATTTAGGTGGTGTATTTGTAAGATGTACAGGTACACTAAGCAAAGCAACTAATGACAACTATCTATTTTCCACTGTATGGTGGGACGGTATATCTGACGGGCCAGACTATCAATTTCTGTTATTTAATAATGAAGGGGAACTACTAGATACTAAAACTTATGGCACTACAAATACAACCGACATTACAATGCATCACACTTTATTGCAAGATGGCGGCTTTATTGCATCGGGTATTACCAAACAATATGGCACGGCAGATATTTATATAATGCGTTTAGACAGCACTTTAAATTTTATGTGGGATAATTTAAAAGGGTTTGGTAATGGGGTTTACTTTTGTAAAATCATAAAAGATGGAAGTACTTTAGTGCGAGATAAATTGCTTATTTTTAAGTAAAACAATAATTTGTAGCTCCATTAGTGAAAAGTGAGAAATAAAATCGGCCATTATGCACGATTGTTTTTTTCAAGTAAAGACGCAAAGCACAGCACTTGTGTTGAGCGTAGTCGAAATAATAGCGAGCTATTGCGAGCATTTGCAACGCAGGATTGGAAAAAAGAATAAGTAACAATGGCCGAGTTTATTTTTCCACTTTCACTTAGGTAAACCATTTGATGTAATGTTTTTTTTACAAATCGTATTTGTAATGCCAATAGCCAGGGTTAGGTGGTCTTCGTTTTGTAAACCCAATAGTTTCGTAGAGGCTTTGGGCATTGTAATTATCATTCGCAGTATTTAAAGAAATAAAACTCGCATTATCCTTTTTAGCAAATTCAATGGCAGTATTTAATAATTTTTCTCCTAGTCCTTTTTTTCTAAAATTACGTGCTACATATAAGTCGCCAACATGCCAATTTGTTTTAGCACCTACGGAGGAAAATTTAGCGTACAGCAAAGTAAAACCGACAGGAATTATTGTTTCGTTTTCAGTAATTGTTGCTACAAAAATAATAGCTTCTTTATTATTTAATCTTGCAGTTAGGTATTTTTTTGCTAGTTCCAAATCTGATCCTTGCTCGTAAAAAATTCGGTATTTATCAAATAGGTCGGCTACTAACTCTACTTGCGTTACATCTATTTGTTGGATGGTGAGATTTTGCATTCTTTTTGTTTTTTAATTAATTAACTGTTTGTTGTTATTGTTTTGCTTTCGTATTAAAAATTGCTTGTTCGATATTTAAGAAAAGAATTAAATAGCAATAATCATCTATTAAACCGCCCCTACGAATCAGCATAAGGCAAATTCATTAACTTATTGGGCTGCAAGTAGATATAGGCATTTTGCAAATCCAAAATAACATGAAATCTTTTTAATACATCGCCACCTACTACACTCATTTTTTGTTTAGCAATTGCCCCTTCAAATATACCTACAGGAATTTCCAAAAAAGTAAATGTACCTACATTTAAAGTGGGCAATAATACTTTTTTTGTTTTTAAAACATTTCCATACGAATCTTTTAATTCACTTTCTTTTATGGTTTTTAATTTTGTTCCCATTTTATTCGTACGCACAAATGCATCGTCGTATAAAATAGTACCGCTATAGCCTGAGTGAATTAAAAACTGGTTGTTATAGGGTTTATTTTCTATAAAACTTTTTCCTGTAATAAACATCCAATCTTGCTTAAATACTAAATCTAATTTCTCGTAGGTATTATTTATTTCGGGTAATTTGGAGTGAATAATTAGTAATTCTTTTTCGTAATTAATTTCAATAATTTTATCCTTAAATAAATTGGGACCAAATTTACCATCTGTTAATTTACCAGAATGCAATCCTTCCGAAATGGTAATATTATCCCATTTAAATTCCCCTATTTCCAAGGAATTATTTCTGCTATATCTGGTAGTGCCACCACCTCCCCAACTATTGGAATTTATTTCTTTACCCATATTTAAACTACTTGTTTTTTCTATGGCAGCTTTAGTTAAACCTACCGAACTAACCGCAGTATGAAACATCAAATCAACCGTATCTACTTGGTTAATTATTGTTTGAATAACTATGTTATTAAAGGGCGTTAATGTAAAAGGAATGGTATCGCTAGTTAATGTTTGTTGTTGGGTGTTGGGGTTAAAAGTAATACCACTTTTAATTTGTGTATAGCAAGTATCTTGGTCATTTAATAAAATAATAAAGTCGTATTTTTCTCTAGGATTTAATTCAAAAGCAATCGTATCTATATCCGAATAAAAAGCAACGGTTTTTATTTTACTAGTTTTATCCGCCGTATAAACATCTAATTTAATTTCGGGATCTATCGTCCAATAATCGCTTCTTAATTCGTTGCCATCTTTAATAGATACTACCTTATTATTGGTTTTTAAAACGGGCATTTTTTGTTGGGCATAGGTACAATGTGCAAACAAAAATAGGAGATTCATTACAAGGATTAAATTTCTCATACTGGCAAATGGTTTTAAAATTTAAGGGACGAGGAATAAATGACTATTTACAAGATAGTTATTTATTTTTTCAATACCATTGGGGCGGGAGAAATGTAACATAGTTTAACTTTTGCAAGGGTTTAGTTTTCGGAGAATATGTATCCTCCTTGAGTAAGCATAATATACTCCTCAAATTTTCCCTATCTTTACCCAATGAATAGTTTTTGGCAAATAGTGCGGCATATTGCACCTTATAAAAACAGGGCAATCGCCAATATCATTTTTAATATTTTGGCAGTATTATTTTCGTTGGTATCGCTGGCGATGATACTGCCTTTTTTGCGTTTGTTGTTTGATACGCAAGCTCTTAATTTAGAAAAACCCGTTTTTAGTTGGTCCATAAATTGGGCAATGGATTATTTTAATTATGCACTGAGTAATACCATTGTTACGCAAGGAAAAATATCGGCTTTAATGTTTGTTTGCTTGGTGGTGGTAGCGGTGTTTTTTTTAAAAAACTTATTTCGGTTTGCCGCCTTGCACCTCATGGCGCATATTCGCAATGGCGTGGTGCGAGATGTACGAGATAAAGTATTTAATAAAATGCTCCTCCTCCCCGTTTCCTATTTTTCCGAATCTCGAAAAGGCGATATTATTACCCGACTTACCTCTGATGTGCAAGAGGTAGAATACAGTATTATGAGTGTGTTAGAAGTTACTTTTAGAGAGCCGATTACCATTATTTCCTATTTGCTAACCATGTTGTTTATTAGTCCGCAATTAACCTTGTTTGTATTTATTTTGCTGCCGCTTACTGGAATTATTATTGGCGGCATTGGGCGTACTTTGCGTAAAGCATCGCATCAGGCACAAAATAAGTTGGGCATATTAATGTCGGTGATTGACGAAACGCTTTCGGGCTTGCGAATTATTCATGGTTTTAATGCACAGCAAACACAAGCACATAAATTTAAGGAAGAAAACCAAGCCCACTTTTCTATTATGACCAGCCTACTACGCCGCAGGGAATTGTCGTCGCCACTAACGGAATTTTTAAGTATTGGCATTGTAGCATTGGTATTGTATATAGGTGGGCGCATGGTGCTTAACCAGTCTATTGAGTTAGCTCCCGAAATGTTTATTTTATTTATGGTGGTATTCTCGCAAATTATTCCGCCAGCTAAAGCGTTTTCTAGTGCTTTTTACAACATTCAAAAAGGCATGGCATCGGTAGAACGTATCAACAGTATTTTGGATGCGCCTATTGCGATTGTAGATGCTAAAGAACCGCAACCTTTAACCGCTTTTAAGGAAAGCATTGTTTTTAAAAACGTGCATTTTAATTATGAGGCTGCTGGCCCTAGTGTTTTGCAAGACATAAATGTAGCACTCCACAAAGGACAAACGCTGGCATTGGTAGGGGCATCTGGCGCAGGTAAATCTACGCTGGCTGATTTAGTGCCTCGTTTTTACGACATACAACAAGGCGAAGTGTTATTAGATGGCATTAATATTAAGCACTACTCGCTGCACGATTTGCGGGCTTTAATGGGCATTGTTACGCAAGAACCTATTTTGTTTAATGATACGATTGCCAATAATATTTCCTTTGGAATTCCGCCACAACAAGTTACCAAAGCGGCTATTGTACAAGCCGCAAAAGTAGCCAATGCCCACAATTTTATTTCGCAATTGAGCGAGGGCTACCATACTATTATTGGCGATAGAGGACATAAATTAAGTGGGGGCGAACGACAACGTTTAACCATTGCCCGTGCCGTTTTAAAAAACCCACCCATCCTTATTTTAGATGAAGCGACTTCTTCTTTAGATGCTGCTTCGGAAAAATTGGTGCAGGATGCATTGCTTAAATTAATGCAAAATCGCACGTCTATTATTATTGCTCACCGCCTAAGTACCATACAATATGCCGACCAAATTTTGGTGATGCAAAACGGACGAATTATTGAGCGAGGTACGCATCAATCTTTAATGGGTAAGGAAGATAGTGCTTATAAAAAATTAGTGGCTTTGCAGGCCTTCTAAAAAAAAGCTTCCTAAATGCGCCATAATAAGGAGCGCATTTAGGAAGCTTTATATTGTGAATAAGTAAATGAGAAAAAATAAACATCCCTATTCAACAAATTATATTTAGTGTACAAAAATAACACGGTATAGCGTAGCCGAAGCATCCATATACCAACTACCCAATACTATGTACCAATTACTCCATGCCCAATTTCTTTTTAATATTTTGTTCGTTTAAAATATTTCCTTCTACAAAATTTCCGTCAATCCACATAAAAGCCTTAAAACTATCGGTTTCTGTAAAGTTGCCATTGGCATCGTAACCGCTGCTAAGGTGATGCACTAGTAAATCGGGTACCGAACTAGGATCTCTGTTTAAGTCTATTATCCAACTACGAGTAAAACTCATTTGTCCGCCTTGATTGGTTTGTCCACTTATTTGGCGTTTGCTAATTACCTGCTGCGTTAATTTGTCAAAAACATGGAGAAAAATATCATTTCCTCTTCTATAGGCATTCGGACCTTCTCGCACAATAAATCCTTCATATCTAGCATCGAGTTCGTATTTGGCAATGGCATAATGCGCTACTTGTGTACCCTCGGGTTCAATAAAAGTAACTACGTCATTAGCCAATAGGTTACCATCTAGCGCAATGCTGCCAGGCGGTATTTTTTTAGTTAAGCCTGGGTTTTTGATTAAATCATAGGCATTAACTAAAAAGGTAGCTCGCTTGTCTTCAAAGTGTTGATTAAAGGCAATGTAAGCAGGCGATGGTTGGATATTACTATTAGGGGATGTAGTGCTAGTAGCGGGTGAAGGTGCCGAAACTGGTGGCGTGTAAGTAGGCGCAGTAGGAGGCGCAGGTGGCGTATAGGTAGGTGCAGTAGGTACAGCAGTCGTTTCTGCCGACGATGGCATAGGCGTAAATACCACTCCATTATTACTATTTCCTTCCTTTAAATTAGGGAGTACCGAATTGGTACTAGATTCGGGCGTAATACTTGGCCCTGGCTCGTAGTTAATTGCGCTCCCATTATTTGTTTTAGACTGGAATTCGGTTTGTGGATAAGTAATTGTTTGTGTGGGAGTTGAAACTGGCGGCGTATAAGTAGGTGCTGCGTTACTTATGCCAATAGTATTTAAAGGACTATTGTTTTTGGGCATTACCTTTCTTATTTGTGCCTCTGTAAAGCTGCCTCTTTTTACTTTTTGCAATACTTGTTCTGCTGTATTTCTTTGATTAAAACTCCCAATAAACACTTTATACTCTTGGTTGCTTTCTTCAATAAAGAAATCGCCTAAATCGTTAATTTCCCATAAGGAGGGTACTGCTTTCATGCTAGGATAAGTACCTAGTAATACCAAGTATTGTTCTTGACTTGGCAATACTTCTGGTCCATATTTAGCTGGAGGTGGCGTATAAGTGCTGCCAGTATTATTATCTGTTGGTACACTTGGCGGCGGTGTTTCTTCTATAGCATAAGGAGGGGTTGTTTCGGTAGGATAGCTAGGAGGGATGCTAGGGTTAGTAACAATACTTGAATTGTTATTTGTTCCAAAATCATTAGGTGCTGGTGCAGGTGCAGGTGCTGGCGGTAGCGGCACTTCCTCTTGTACAGGTGCGGGTACATTAGTGTTGCTATTGTAACCCATTTGCGGGCTAGTACTTGGTGCCGATGATTGTAGGAGGGCATTGTTTGCCATTTCTGTTGTACTTTTGCCAACAATCGCATCATGACCTTTTGCTTTTACCTGTTGCAAAACGCTTTCTGCCTCACTTTTCGAGTTATAGTATCCTAGTACAATGCGGGTAACGCCAGCACTATTTACTTCCCAGTAAATATTACCTACATCTACCAGATTGCTCGTGTTTTTATTGGCAGGATTTTTAAAAGCTCCTACTTGCACTTTATACAATGTTTGTGCTTGTGCAGTATTACTAATGCCTAACATTAAAATGCTAGTAAATACAAAAACTGCGATGTATTGTAAGCTTTTCATAAATGGAATTTATGTTTGTTATTTGTTATTGATTATACTTACCATCAAAAACCGTGCGAATATATACATATTCATAGCCTCTTGTTCGCATAATATTTAAGGCTCGTTGTGCTTCTGCCTCGGTATTGAACACGCCTAGTACTACCTTTACTAAGTTTCCTTCTCGCTCGGAGTACAGTTGACCTAGATCTACAATATTGCCAAAACTAGCAAAATCAATACGAGCAAATGCGCCTAGTTGTATAACATATTGCATACCATTAGGCGATGTACTAGTAGTATTACTAGGCGGTGTATAGGTTGGTTGTAGTGGTGGTGCTGGCGTAGGTACTGGCTGTGGTTTTTGAGTAGTTGAATGAGCATTATCAGGTGTAGGAATTACTTTTTGAGGTTGAGGTTGAGGTTGAGGTTTGGGCTGTGGAGCTGGTTGTGGAGTGCTTTCTGGAATTAACACTTCATATTCTTGAACTATTTTTTTAATAATTGCTTGTTTACTCCCCGATATTTTTACCCTTGCTAAAGCGGTTTCTGCATCTAAGCGGTTGTCGTAATCGCCTAGTAAAACGCGCGTTAAGCCAGTACCCGTATCTTCGGTGTAAATAATGGCATCACCAATATCGCTTAGGGGCTCAAACTTTGCTAGTGGTGGATTGCCAAATGCGCCTAGCTGTATAGCGTATATGGTGCGTGTTTTCTTTTCGGTTTGCTGTGCTTGTACTTGTGTAAAATTACTTATTACTAGCAATAGCATTATTGCTAACAATGCTGCGATGCGAAATATTTGTTTTAACATTACGGGTTTATATAAAGGTTTGAAATTAATATTCATTTTTGTTTTTTTTAGGTACGCTTTATGTTATTTTTATGTGGAGTTTATTTTTTTCATTTCACTTACACCCAACCTAGGTGTGGTTAAGTATAAAAATGTAAAAATAGAAAATATCCTTCAATTGTTGTTGTTTTGCAAATGTAATGGTCAATTTTGGGTTAATTACCCTTTTTCTTTGGTATGTTTTTCAATGTATTGATTCACTGTTTTTTCTAGCAGCGGCAAAGGCAGCGCACCATTTTTTAGCACTACATCATGAAACGTTTTTATATGGTATTGATTGCCTAAAGCTTGCTCCATTTTTTGCCGAAGTGCTAAAAATTGATTCATCCCTATTTTGTAGCTACAGGCTTGTCCAGGACGAACAATGTAGCGGTCTATTTCGGCATTCACATCCGATGTTTCCATACCTGTAGTTTGTGCTAGGTAGGTGCGAGACTCTTCCCGAGTCCATTTTAGGCGATGAATGCCCGTATCTATTACCAGCCTAGCAGCTCTAAAAAGTTCGGCTTGTAGGCGGCCAATATTTCCGTAGGGGTCGTTTTGGTAAAAGCCATATTCCCAAACTAATTTTTCGGCGTATAAGGCCCATCCTTCTTCGTAAGGAAAAAAGCGTATTTCTTTTTGAAAGTCTAGCAGTTCGTCCATTTCTCGGGCAATGGTAATTTGAAAATGATGCCCAGGAATGGTTTCGTGATAGGTTAGCGTAGGCATTCCCCATTTAGGAATCGCTTCCATGTTTCTAAAATTAATTCTAAAAATGCCCGAGTAGGGTCTGCCTTCCTCAATAGGTCCAGGCACATAAAATGCGCTGTAGGCATGGTCTTCATAATATTTAGCAATTGGTATAACTCGCACCCCTTTATTGGCATAATACGGAAACAAATCTTTTTCCCTTAATTTATTATCCATCTGTTCAATTAAGGTTTCATAGTTTGCTAGACAGTCATCTTTTTGTTGTCTGGTATTTTGGTACAAATAAATTTTATTACGAGTAAGTTCGGCTAAATGTTCGCCTACGCTTTTGTCTTTCTCAAAGCCTAAACTATCTAGCACTATTTTTAATTCTTCGCTAATTCGTTTAACCTCCGCTAATCCTGTTTCATGTATTTTTTCGGGACTTAAATGCGTGTTTGTATATTTGTAAAGGAGGTATTCGTAATAGGCATTGCCATTGGGTAAACGCCACAATCCCGCATCGCTATTGGCCATTTTTTTTAGTGCTTGCAATTCTAGCAACAAGGTATCGTAAGCAGCATACACTTGTGTTTTTATAATTTCATTCGACTTATTGAGCAGCTTGTTTACTTTACCTTCTGCTATATTATCGGCACTATTTAAGCGTCTTAAAAACCCATCGTACAGCACACAATTACTAGGGTGTTTACTTATTACCGTTTCTATTTCTTCTATAAACATATCTATTACAAAATCGGGCGGAATAATTTTTTGCTTCTGTCTTGTTTCTATTTGTTGCAAAAGTGGCTCGAAGGAAAATTGCGCCAAATTTGCTAGATATGCTTCGGCATCGCTTGCTGTTTCAAACGCTGTATTATATTTCATTAATTGCCTACTTTTGTTTTGAATACCCGAAAGGGGACTAATAGGATACTGGTGATTTAACCATTTTTCGGCAGCAATTTCTTGTTCAAAGTAATAGTGCAATGTTTCGTAGGCAAGCCGATTTGAGGGGCTTAAATTGTTGGGTTTAAATTCCTGGAGTCGTTTTAGGTCTTCCTTCATTTTTAAAATACGAATCACCTCTTCTTCTAGCTTCGTTGCTTGTGCTGCTTCTAAAAAATTATAGTTGGCATAACCAAATTTTTGTTCCCAAATACTGGGTTTGTCTAATTTATTTTTTTTCCAATTAGGCGTAAAATAAGTTTTAGCTATCTGTTCAAAATAAGCATCTATACTACGTACAGGATGAATTTTTTGGAATAAAAAACAGCTTATTATCAACAAGCTAAAAATAAGGATGTATCGTTTACGAATCATGTTTTTTAGTTAGCCTACTAGTCCGTTTCCTCAATAGTTGGTCCTAGTTTAAACTTCACGTATTTAATGGTATGCGACCCACTAGGATTTAATTTTTCATAACGAGTTTTTACCGCTAAGAGTTCATTGTCGAAATTGCTATTGTACAAATCGGGGTAATTGGTAATAATTTCCGACTGGCTTTCTGCAATCGTTTCGAGTGTATATTGGTACAAGGTATCGCTATCGGTTTTTAGATGGATATAACCGTTTGGCATTAAAATTTGTTGGTATATTTTAAGGTAACGCAGCGATGTTAAGCGTTTACGATGTTTGGCTTTACGCACATGCGGGTCGGCAAAAGGAATCCATATTTCGCTTATTTCGTTGGGCGCAAAATAGTGATGTATGAGGTTAATTCTTGCTCGAATAAATGCGGCATTGTTTAAGCCTTTTTCTAGGGTAAACTTCGCACCTGTAAATATGCGGTTGCCTTTAAGGTCAATGCCAATAATATTGTGATCTGGAAATCGCTCGGCTAAATTCATCGTATATTCTCCATAGCCACAAGCCAATTCCAACACAATAGGATTGTCGTTTTTAAACACTTCGGAATGCCAAATTCCTTTATAAGATTTAGCTTCGTTGTCCACATTTCCTAACAGCGGACTGTCCCATCCTTTTGAATGAAAAACGTTTGGCATTTTTTCTAGTTTCGCAAATTTTTCTATTTTTCCTTTGCCCATTTTTTTAGTTCGTAATAAGATTGGTAAACTGCAAATTTACAATAAGTGAATGAGAAAAAATAAACTCCACCACTTTGATTATTCTTTTTTCCAATTCGGCGTTGCAAATACTCGCAATAGCGCTGCTATTACTGTGTTTTGCGTCTTGTATAAGCACAAAATCTCTGCGGATAAATCGGGAGCTTATTTTTCAACCGCTACTAAGTAATTGATTTACAAAATAATTAATTTTTGATAGGACTCCCCCACTTCCGAACGAACACCCAAACAATAAATACCCTTATCAAGTTTTCCTATACTTACCCTTTCTTCTGCTAAAATAGGCTGCTGTAAAATTGCCTTTCCTGCTACATTATAAATACTTAACTGCCCAGCATAATTACTCACCACATATTGCGACGTAGTACTAGCACTTGGATTGGGGTATACACGAACTGCCAGCTTATTTTCCCCATCAAAATCGACTGTTTCTACGCCAACAAAATCGGTACGAATAATTTGGTATACTTTATTGCTTACTTGCTGGTTTGTGGTCATGCCGCCTGCAATAATAAAATGGTTGGGGGCGGTTTTGGCAATGCCTCTTAAATCCATAACGGGTGGTAAAACGCCTACTTCTTCTAGCAATGCTCCGCTAGTAGGTTGGTAGCTTAAAATTCGATCTAGTGGTGGTACGCCGCTGTTATTGGTATAAGCCAAGCCATCGTAATTGTAGGAAATATCTGAGCCACCAAACCAGAGCACTTCGCCCTCGTAGGTACTTACGCCCATACGGTAGCCTAGTGCTAAGGGATTGTTGGCTGCTTCCCAGGTAATATCGGTTGGGTCGTTAGGATTAATGTATCCTTTACGGAAAGGAGTGCCTAGCGGAAAATTAAACGTAGGTCTTGCACCACCTGCGTAATAAATAGTGTCGCCAATTATTTCGCCCGAGCCACCAAACACTTTATAATCGGCAGTATTAGGGGTGCTTGTGCCTACTTGCCAAGTATTGTAGTGGGGGTCGTAAATTTGCACATCAGGCACATTGGTTGTATTGCTCCAGCCACTTACCACAAATATTAAACTATCGCGCCAAACGGCTTGTACGTGGTCATCTATAGGTATGGGGATGGGTGCGCCGTCGGCAAGGTAACTATCAGTAAGAGGCAAGTAAATATGGACTTTATCAGAAGATATTTCGCTGCCATTACTTGCTACGTGATAACCACCTATAATGTAAATAAAAAGCCCTACTTGACTAGCTCCTGCTGCTATTTTTCCACCATTCGGGTCGGGTAAGGGACCAATGGTATCCCATATTGCTGTTTGGGTATTGTACCTAAAGGATTTTAGATGAATGCCATCATGATTTTTTGTGGTGTCTATTCCTGCAAAGGAGTACACATATGGTACATCGCCAACCGTGCCTGCTACTACAGCATTGTTGCTTACGGGTTCGGGCATGGGCGGAAGTTCTTGCCATATAAAGTTTTGTGCAAGGGCTAGTTGAGGAAATGCTAAGGCTAGGCCTATTATTAGCAATATGTGGAAGGGATGGTAATAATTGGTTGTGTTTTTCATAGTATTGGAAATGATTGTTTGTGTAAAAATACGACATGTTTACTTAGTCTACAAAAGTAGTTGCCCCTTTAACCTAGTTGTGTGGATAGTCTCAACTTCTGTTTTTTATTGTTAAATGGCTTTTTGCTAAGTAACGCATAAAAAATAAATCCGTCATTTCTACTTGATCTTTTGCACTTATCCTTCGTTGCAAATACTCGCCGTAGCTTAGGCTATGGCTGCGTTTTGCGCCTTGTCTAAGCACAAAACCTCTACGTACAAATTGTCGGATTTATTTTTTAAACGTTACTAAATTGTTTTTTCCTGCTGGGGAAACAAACTTCCCAAAGTACCGCTAAATTGTGCGCCCTCGCTGAGGTCGAGGTAATAAATACGTTGCTCTAAACCTAACATACTGTGACCTCGCTGAGGCCAGTTTTATTTGGGGCAAAAAAAAAGTGGTGCAATAACTATTAAAGTTATGCACCACCAATTATGCGCCCAAGTGTTCCTAAAAACACTATTTTATATTTTGTAAAAGTACCGTTACTACTCAGCAAGTCAAAGGAAATAGCTTACTGGTCATCGAGCGTAGTCGAGATGCTCAGTAAGCGGGCTTTAAACTAGCACAAAAGTAAGTTGCTATGCATCTTTCGGGCATCTCGACTACGCTCGATGACCGAAAGGCGTTTTTTCTAACGACAAGTTAGCGTTGTGCTGAACAGTAACAAAGCACCTAGTTTAATAACGTACTAAATTAACACCAATTTTACTAGCATTAGGTTTGTAAATATTAAAATCGGTAACGGTAATATTTCCGTCTAAGTTTATATCTGCATCATTGTAAACATTAATACCTGCTACTTGGCTAATGTAGTAATTAAAATCGTCTACACTAATAATTCCATCGCTGTCTATATCGCCAGCAAATAAGCCATAAGCTCCTCCTCCTAAATTGGCAACCTGTGTAGCACCGCCTAATACATTGTTTACATTTGTAAAATCGTATGGATTGGTATTAGGTAGGGTTACTGTAGTAGTACTTATTACATCTAAGTGGTTTCTATGTCGAGCAATTAAATAATAATTGGTATTATCTACCAAGTTGCTAAATCTCACCGCACTAATACCGTCTGTATCAACAATTGTACCATCACCTAATACCAAAGCAGCACGTCTATCAACTACGGTATTGCTGTTGCTTGCATCTCTTGCTTCTAACATTACCCAATCTACTACATTGCTAATACTGCCTGAAGTATAGGTTTCTGGACCCGTATAATTCCAAGGAGCCATGTTAAAAGGTTGTTGTGTTGCTATTATGTTTCCGTTGTCTAAATCATTGCTCATAGAACCGCCTGCATATGCTCCTTGTAAAAACAATTTAGCTTGCACCAATACCACAGGGGTAAAAAACGGATTGCCATCACTTACTACAAACTGGTCTAAGCCTGCTTCTACTAAGTGTCCATCTCCTAAATCGCTTGCTTCGGCAATTAATTGCATGTTTGCCGTTGGCGTTATAAAGCTACTCACATTAACAGTGTTTTGAAACCAAGCAGCTTCGTTTGCATCGCCTGGCAAAATGGTTTCTACGGTTACGGTTGTAATACCATTGCTTAGTTTAATGGTGTATTCATCATCTGGTGTGCTATTTCCACCTGTGTTTCTAAACCAACGGTAATATTTGATTTCAGCTTGTCCGTAGCCTGTTAAATCGAATACAGGAGAAGTTAAAATGGTGTTTCCTCCATCTACGTCGTCTGTTCCTGCATTGTTACTATTGGCATTTCCTGTTACATAGCATAAATCGTTAAAATCCGTTGTTACATCCTCTTCAGGGTTGGCATATAAGCCACCAGTTTGTGTACCAAAAGGTTCGTCTCTTTCCCAAACGCCACTACTTGAATTACCGTTCTCTGTCCATCCGAAATCAAAAGTAAAATCGTCGTAATAACCTTCCTCCAAACGAATGGTGATGTTGTTATTATTGGCATCGAAAAAGTAGTTGGCTGTTTCGTCAGTAATGTATCCCCATTGTCCGCCATATACATTGTAATTGCCTGCATTGGCAATGGTTGTAGTAAAGTTACCTGTTCCATCTGTAGTTACCACAATTGTATTACCTGCGTTATCGTCTATTAAAACCTGTGAATTAGCAATGCCTACATTTGTATCGGCATCCAGCACTTGTCCACCAACAGTAATTGGTGGCGTTACAATAGCACCTCCACTTACCTCAAACAAATCAATACCACCCTCTGCTAGGTGTCCATCGCCATAATCGCTTACGGTTACTATTAATTGCATGTTTGCTGTTGGCGTTACATAGTTACTTACAACAAAGGTATTTTGTACCCATTGACTTTCTACATCACCATCCACAATGGTTTCTACTACAGCACTGTTAATGCCATTGCTAATTTCTATGGTCATATTATCATCGGGAGTCGTGTTGCCACTTCCATTAAAAAACCAACGGTAATAACTAACTTGTGGATTAGATGCGTTCGATAAATCAAATACAGGAGAAGTTAAAACGACTGCTCCGTCATCTACGTCGTCGACACCCGCATTGTTATTGTTAAAATTCCCAGTAACGTAGCACAAATTGCCATAATCGCCGCTTATATCCACATCTGGGTTACTCAACTCACCATTATTGCTTGTTCCATAAGGCACATCTCTCACCCAAAATCCTGAACTAGCATCTGGGCTGTTGGAAGTCCATCCAAAATCAAACAAAAAATCGTCGTAGTAGCCTTGCGATAAGGCTATATTTACTACATTATTGCTGCTGCTTAATGCTTGGTTGGTTGCGGCATCGGTTACGTAGCCCCATTTACCTACATAAATACTATAATTCCCTGCTCCGTCTATTAAGTTGCTACTATAATAGCCCGCTGAATTTGTAGTTACGCTTACGAGTATATTTCCATTGGTAATAATTACTTCCGCATTGGCAATACCATTAGTAGTGGTCGCATCGGTAACTTGGCCCGAAACAGCTAGAACAGGAATTGGAGTTAATTGAACATTTTGTACTATTACCTGCCCATTTACTAAACTTACTGTTACCGTTTCGCTATAAAAGCCAGGTGCCGAAATAGTTGCGGTATAAGTACCTGCAGCAGCCGTTCCTGTTAAATAGTTGCCAGTATTATCGGAATTGGTATTGGCAGCAGGATCGCCGCTTAAAGCGATGCTTGCATTAAAAATAGGGTTGCTTGTACTAGCATCCGTTACAAGTCCTTCTAAAAAAGCAGCTCTTTCATACTCTACACTAAAAACGTGAAAACCTGTTTCTATATCGGTAGCCAATATATTTCCAGAAGGTAGGTACGGATATACGCCCCAACAACCATTAAATCCATTTCCATCAAAGCTTGGCGAGGTATCGAAACTTCCTACCTCAACCATTTTTTCGGGATGCGAAATATCTAGCACTACAATTCCATCTCGGTAATAAGAAATCCAAGCATAGTTGCCATACACAAAAACATTGTGCGGGACTACATTGTCTCCAGGACTTGATTGAAAGGTGTCTATTAGTTTAATATCGCTCAGGTCCGATACATCATAGGCATCAATGTTGGCATTTCCTGTTTCGTCGGTAGTAAAGGCATAGTTACCATCATCGCTTACCCATATATTATGCGCTTCGCCACTGGTTGTATTTTGGGTTGCTAAAGTTACAGGGTTGGTTTTATTAGAAATATCTACTACACTAAAAAAGCCTTGGTAAATGTCGCAAGTCCAAAGGGTATCGCCTCTTACAAAAGCGTCGTGCGAGTAGGTAGCATCATAAAAACCAATAATAGGTGGGTTAAGTGGATTGGCATTTAAATCGAGCATAATAGCACCGCCCGAACCATAGTTAGCACCTAGCACATAACCAATACCGTTTTCATCAATAAAAAAGTTGTGAGCAGTATCAAAGTTAATATTGTTGCCTTGGTAATTTCCGCCTGTCCAATAATACACATCCCCGTTATTAAGGCTTCCGCCAGGCAAGGCACTTAAATCAATAATTTGTAAGCCGCCTCCTGCTTCATTAGTAATGTATGCATAACTGCCATGTACTTTAGGGTCGCGCCAAAAAGTATTAGGGCCACTTACATTTAATAACTCTACAGCGTTGCCAGGGTTGGTAACATCTACTATCGAGGTTGCTTCGGCAGTTGTTACAATACCATATTCATTGCCATTTATTTCGTAGCCCCAAATATCCGACATATCAACCGGATAGGTTGTGGTAGATTCTAAGGTAATGTTGGTTTGTGCATTTGCCTTAAAAGCATCTACGCCTAGTAATACCAATATTAACAGTAAAGGAAGGAAAGTTTGCTTTGAAAAAGAAAGCAAAGTAAAAAAGGATTTCATATTTTTTTTTGTTAGGAAGATTTGGATGAAAAATAGGACATGCTTAAATAACCCGAGCTAATTTTGTACTAATAGCACTAACTACATTTAGCGATTAGATAAGCAGGTTAAAATGGCTTTTATGGTAGGTAAAAAGGGTTGTATAAAAATGTAGATTTTCGCCTTTTAAGACACTATTCATACTACAAAAGACACTTTACGTTACCAATTAATTGGATTTATGCTTTTAGTATGACATTGTTTATCAGTAACTTATAAACTTCTTTTTTAATGTTAGGAAATATGCCTCAAAAAAGTGATAGCTAAACCAACTGATTATCAAAGACAAAGCTAATGCTATGCAAGGTTCGAGGAGTAAAGCTGCATAAATAGAGGTATTAAAACCTATTTTACGAGAAATGATTAGGGTAATTAAAATACCAATTTGATGCAGGCAATACAAACCATAGGTATACTTGCCCCAATGCGATACTCGCTTAAACCAACTCATTTTAAACAAAGAATTGGCTGCATAGTTTTGTTCGAGTACAATAAAAAGGAAAAAAAAGCTTAAAATAAGTCGGTCGAAAATAAGATAGGTAGGAATAACGGTTAGGAGGTTATGTGCTATTAGTGCTAGTACAAACAATGCATAAATACCTGCAATACTACTTTTAGATAAGTGTTTAATATACGCAATAAACCCTTTGCGATGATAGCTCAACCATGCCCCAATGCCTCCTATGCACATATCTGAAATAACGCTGAGGGTATGCACATATAGTACGTGTTTTTCGGTTATATGCATGGCTCTAAATACAAGGCTTGCAATGATGATGCTTACAATAATAGGTAGGTACTGCTTGGCTTTGGGAAACCATAAAATGAGGGGCCAAAAAAGGTAAAACTGCTCTTCGATGGCTACCGACCAAAGTACGGCCAACATGGAAGCATCGGGCGTGCCATTTAGAATGGTATTAAAATTACTTAGGAAGGTGAGGAACAACCAGGGATTGGCCGTTTCGGAAGGAATTTCGCCGAAAAAGGATTTTAGGAGGGGGAAAATAACAAAACCAAAAAAGGTTACGCCCAAATACAAAGGCCATATACGCAAGGTACGACGGATGTAGAAATAACGCAGGTTTATTTTACCTTGCGGATGTTGTTTTTTTTCGTGTAGGAGCAGGTAGGTAATTAAAAAGCCCGATAGAACAAAAAAGAAATTAACTCCTAATGCCCCATAATCGCCTAAGTAATCGATCCATTTAAAAACAGGATTTTGGAGGATATGCTCATGGGTAGAAAAAGTAGCATGGTTCACAAAAACCCCAAAGAATGCTAGGAAACGCAATCCATCCAAGTTTTCGAAAAATATTTTTTGTTTGATAGGCTTATTAGCAGTTTGTTGTGTCATTCGTTCAGTTGGTTCGCTAGGGTCTTTTTTATTATTTTCTAATGCCTTCCAGCAAGATAAACGCAAATTGTTTACCTAGTGCTTCCGGGCTTAAATCCCCTTCGGGTTTGTACCAATCGTAAATCCAATTAAGGGCAGAAAGAAGGGTGATGCTGTACATTTTTGCATTGATATTTTTGTAGTAGCCTTGTGCGACTCCATCCTGAATAATTGCCTGAAATTCTTGTCGGTAAATTTTGCGAATACCTTTTATTTTCGCTAAACCTGCGCCTTTCAAAAAACGCCATTCGTGCAAAAAAACACCTGCGCCATCTAAATCTTCGGTTACAATTTGCGTGTGGCTTTTAATGGCCATTACCAGCTTTTGGTCGGGTGGTAAATCCATTGCCTTTACCGTATCCATTGCTGCAAAAAAACGACTGGCTTTGTCCTCGCAAATTTGTAGCAATAAATCTTCTTTCGATTTAATATGGTTGTACAAACTTGCCGCCTCAATACCTACCTCATTGGCCAAATCACGCATAGAAGTGGCCGCATAACCTCGTTCCCGAAACATGTTTTGCGCTACTTGTTTTATTTGTTTTTTTCGATTTGGTTTCATAATTTTTTTTTAAGTAGTCAGTAGTCAGAACGTGCGCTGCGCTTACTGTCAGAACGCTGCGCTGTCAGTTTTATATGCTGGCGTTTTTTTAAATTTACTGATAAGTTTATAAAGCTTATAAAAGTAATATACACTTTAGCACAGTGAAGCGAAGCGGAACCGTCCAAGTACCAAATACCCTCTACTAAATTAGCTCCTTCTACCTTCTACAAAAATACCTTCTACCAACCATTACTGTACTTGTACATAAAGTTGCAGTTCCTTATCATTCAGCATAAATAGGCGGCCTTTTTCTACTCGTACTTCTTTTACGCCATCCGTTTTAGGTACTGGAATATTAAAAACCTCTCTGGTACTTAGGTTGTAGATATTAAGTTTGCCTTTTTCGTAAAATACAATTTTATGTTGTACTACCTGAAAATTTTGCAAATCATCTTTGCTAATATCCAAATTAGAAACAGCCGTATAATAAGTACCAAACACATCAAAAATAACAATGCCGAATCCTGGTACATTTAAATAAACAAGGCCGTCTTTTTCTACTACATAGTTCGGTTCAATTTTACTACCTAGCAATTGAGGTACGTCTACACTTTCGGCAATCACCTCGTAATTAGGATTAATTTTTTTAAGTTTCCCAGCATCCATATCGTATATCCAAATGTAGTTATCGTGTGCTAGGCAAACGGCTGCCACATTGTTAATTCCTACATTGGCCAATCGGTACAAACGTTTAGGTGTTAGCTTCATATCGGCAGATACAATGGTGGACATATCTTTATAAAAGAGCAGCACATTAAACGGACTTGTAGCGTCGATGCTGGTTAATTGTCCGTACCGATTTTCGCTGTAATTGCCAATTTTAGTGCCTGTAGAATCGTATTTAAGCACTTGGTTTTTATTGGTAATTACATAGGCACTTTTTAAAAAATCGGTTATTAAAGCATTGCCATTAACGGGTACTTTACTAACTAAGTTATAGTCGCCTACACTAGTAGCAATAGTACGACTAATAGGTTTTGCTGCTAACAACAAAAAGGCTACAACCAATAAGCTACAGGTTGTTAAAATATTTAATTTCGAGGTGTTGCTCGTAAAATTCTGCATAAGAAAAATGTTTAATCCAATCTCCTAAATTAATGTATGTACTGTTGTTAGTCAGTTCGATGTTGGTTGGTTGGTGTTGGTGCCCAAAAATGAAATAATCAATATCGGGCTGTTGTTTTATTTTCCGTTGTGCGTAGCGCAACAGGCGGTCTTTTTCGGTACCTACTAGGTGTTCGTCGCCATCGCCAGCTTTGCGGCTTTTATGTGATAATAGGCTGGCCAAACGCATGGTAAAATTAGGATGAACAATAGATAATAGCCATTGACAAAAGCCGTTGGTAAAGAACCATTTTTTAAGCAATTTATATCCATTATCGCCTGGGCCTAATCCATCGCCATGAGCAATAAAAAAAGATTTGTCGCCTATTTTTATGGTTTGTGGTTGGTGATAAACGGTAATGCCTAGTTCTTCTTCAAAATAGCCAAACATCCATAGGTCGTGATTACCTACAAAAAAGTAAATAGGAATGCCCGCATCTCTTAACTCTGCTAGTTTACCCAATGTACGCACATAACCTTTGGGCACAACATCGTTATATTCAAACCAAAAATCGAATAAATCGCCTACCAAGTATATCGCAGCAGCATCGTGCTTTATTGTATCTAGCCACCTAACAAAGCGTTTTTCTCTAGCTTTGCTTTCGCTTTGTGGTGCGCCCAAATGCACATCCGAAGCAAAATACACTTTTTGATTTTGTTTTAACTTAATTACTATTTCCTTTTCTTGTTGGCTATTCATTTTATATGGTATCCAATTTGCTGCAAAGATAATAAACAAATGTTACTATTCAGCATTCGCTAAATAGTAGTAAAAAGTAGCAAGCACACTTCGCTGAAGGTAAAAAGATGGCTTCGATTCAAATATTTGTTCGGTAATTTTTTGGTATTGGCTAATCAATTATTTATAAAGCAAGTATAGCGAATCGTCTTTATACATCACACCAAAGTACTTTGTACTTGTTACCGAATAGATACGAGTAACAAATAATTACCTGCTGGCTCAAAAATAAGTTAGCTTTTGGGATAAATATTGTTTAACTTTGCAATACTTGCTTTATTTTTTAAGAAGATGAGCTTGTTTTGATTTTGCATTCAAATAAATTGATATGGATATGTTATTGTTATGGTCGTTAGGCGGCCCAGAAATGTTGGTAATTTTCTTTGCCATTTTATTATTGTTTGGTGGTAAAAAAATTCCAGAATTGGCTCGTGGATTAGGAAAGGGCATTCGAGAATTTAACCAAGCCAAAGCTTCTATTCAAGAAGAATTGGATCAGGGCATAAAAGACGATGCAAAAAAAGAATCGTAAGCCCGTTTCACTAGTTATTACAAAATGCTTCGATGCATTAAAAATAGACTTTATTGTGTAAAGCTTATACAATAAAAAATGGCGGTTTAAATACTTGTTTTTATAATTAGCTAATTATAGATGCTCGTATTTAAACCGTTTTTTTTCTACCACCATTATTTATTTTTTAATTATTACCCAATGACCCTACAAGTAGGACAATTTAACCAACTAAAAGTAGAAAGCATTAATGATTCGGGAGCCAAGCTTTCGGAGGATGTTTTTTTACCGAAATCAGCGATACTCCAACCTATTGAAACAGGTGCTACACTCAATGTATTTGTTTATCAAAATAAAGAGCAATGGATAGGAAGTTTAGAAGCTCCTTATGCACAAGTGTACGAGGTAGCTTATTTAAGAGTGGCCGAAGTAAATAATTTTGGTATTTTTTTAGATTGGGGATTGCCCAAACAATTAATGCTGCCTTACAAAGAGTCGGGTGGGCAAATGCGAGAAGGACGGCGGTATATGGTTTTCTTGTATTTAGATAAAGCTACGAACAGAGTGGTTGCCTCCGCCAACTTACCCAAATTTATTAAAAACCGAGATATTGAGCTGAAAGAACACGATCAAGTAAATATTAGTGTGGTTGATTTTAATGAGGTTGGAACGAGGGTAATTATTAACCATAAACATTGGGGTATTGTTTATAAAAACGAGTCGTTTAAAAAATTACGTATTGGCGATACCGACATTGCCTACGTTAAAAAAATACGGGAAGATGGGAAGATTGACTTGTCGATGCAAAAAATAGGTTTTGAAGCGATTGGTGATGCCGCTACTCAAATAATGGCGCTGCTAGAAAAAAACAATGGCTTTTTACCCCTCACCGATAAAACGCCTCCCGATGTTATTTACCAACGATTGAAGATGAGTAAAAAGGTATTTAAAAAATCTATTGGAGGTTTGTATAAAAGACGGATTATTGATATTAGTAAGGAAGGAATTAGGTTGGTGTAGTGGGGGGGCTTAGGGACGGAGAATAAATAAGTGTCCGATTTTGAAGAAATATTTTTGTGCTAGACAAGGCGGCAAAATCCGCGTTACGCCTAAGCGTAATAAGGGTTTTGTCAACGCAGGATAGTGCAAAAAGATAAAGTCAAAACGAACAGTTATTTAGTTTGCGTTCCTTAGTTTAGGGTGCTGTCATCAATTCGTGGATGTTTGGATGTTTGGATGTTTGGATGTTTGGATGTTTGGATGTAAAATAAACTTGTACTGCAATAATTAAAAAACCTAAAATGGATATCACACTTTTTATCAAAACTAATTTATTTAAGGAAATACAACATACGCCTAAACAACAATTAGTTTTGGAAAGAATTAAAAACGATACTCCATTTTTAATTGCCCATATTGCGGCTATTGTTATTCCTATTTTTTTGTTTGCGCTCTTGTTTGTTATTCAAAGAAAATTAATTTTTATTATCCCCTTAGTTCTATTATGCATTCCCTCTTTATTTATTTTTTCGTTTGCTTGTTCTTCGCTTTATAAATTTCAACAAACAAATACTCCTGATAAAATTGAAATAAATAACAACGGATTTTTTTTGTATAAAAACGAAGAAGAAACGCAAGTTATTTCGACAACTAACTTACTAGCCTTTCATGTAATTATTAACCATCAGTATCATTTTTATTTTAATAATTCAGCAGCAATGCCTTTAGCAATAAACATTGCAGAAGCCCCTGATAAAGAGCTAATATTACATCAAACAATCGCTATTATAAACTACAAAATTGCTAAGGAGTTATTTACTGGTAGCGGACTTGCTTTTAAATTAATTAACGCTAGTAAAAAAGAATTAACTACTCCTGATAAAAATAAATTAAATTACTTAAACGCTACTTTTTCTGATTCTCAAATAATCGTTAATAGTGCGATTGCTAATAAAGGAAAAGGAGTTGCATACGAACCTTTAAAATTAATTATTAATAATAGCAAACAGCAATTATTACTCTTTGAGGGAACAGAAGAAAAAGCCCCAATTCCATTTAGCGAAATAAAAAAAGCAGCGGTGGTATTTTCCAATAATAGTAGTCGTTACTCCATACCAACTAGCGAAGCCGTGCTAATTTTAAATGAGGAGAAAAACCTAGTAATTGTGCGTATTTTACAAGCAATGCAAAATACTAGTTGGCAACACGAATTTATGGAAATGGAAATAGCCGAAGATATGTTTTTAATAAAAGAATACCTTGATAAAATTATTGAAAAAAATACTGCTGTAATAAAATGAAAATAGAGTTAAAATTTATTCCTTATACGCAACGGGAGGCAGCTAACTTGCAACAATTATTTGTTGGTAATGAATGGCCTTTTCATTTCCCAAAAATAGAAACACCCGAATCTTTTCAAAGCAGAATTAATCGGAAACAATTTGAGGGGAAAGAGAAAAAAACATTTCTAATTAAAAATAAGAACTCCCTTATTGGCTATGTGAAAATATTTGATTTAGGGGAAGATAAATTAAACGATGAAATTCCTTTATTTGATATTAGAATTGCAGCAACTGCCAGAGGAAAAGGAATTGGCAAACAAGCCGTACAATTTTTAAGCGATTGGGTATTTAATAATTACCCCAATAAGTACAAAATAGAAGCCACCACCAGAATAGATAATATTGCTATGCGGAAAGTTTTAAAAGCGTGTAATTTTATTAAAGAAGCCCATTACCGCAATGGCTGGGAAACCGCTACCAAAAGAGTTGCGGCAATTGGTTACGGCTTATTAAAAACAGATTGGCAAAATAATACTATTACCCCTATTAATTGGCAAGAGGATAATTTAATTTAAAATTAGTTTTTTACTTTTGCCCTAACAAATAAAATAATGATTCCCCTAAAAACCTAATGGAAAGTACAACGGCTAAGTACAAAAAAACTGGCTACTAACCACTAAAAAAAACGTCAGCATATAAAACTGACAGCGCAGCGTTCTCACAGTAAGCGCAGCGCACGGTCTGACTACTGACCACTAAAAAAAACCCATGACAAAACAAATTTGGCTTATGATAAGTTTTACGGCATTAACCCTGTCTCTCAACAGTTGTTTTTCTAGTAAACACATTCCTGCTTTACCTAGTAATGCCAACGCATTAATTGAAACAACGGCCCAAAAAGCCACAACTCCCAATTGGCACCTCGGCAAATTAGATACCGTTTGCAATGAGGAATTGTGTATTCACTACGAGAGTATTGGCAACGAAAAAAATCCAACCATACTACTCATTATGGGCTACGGCACTTCTGGTTTAGCATGGACAACCGATTTAATTCAACCCCTAGTAGAAGCCTCTTACCATGTAGTAAGATTTGATAATAGGGATACGGGCAGAACTCGTTGGCAAGCAGGTAAAGCTCCTAAAAACCGCCAATTTTACGACCTCTCTGATATGGCAAAAGATGCTTGCCGCATTTTAGATAAATTAAGAAAAGACAAAGCCCATATTGTAGGCATTTCTATGGGCGGCATGATAGCACAACACCTCGCTATTAATCACCCCGACAGAGTACACACCCTAACCAGCATTTCCTCTACGGGTTATTATTTCGATCCTAAATTGGTGTCGGTTTCGGGGAAGGTAATTATGGAAAATGCGAAATTAATAGCAAAATATGGCATCAATCCGAAATCGTTTACCAAGGAAGTTAAAAAACGAGCAAGCACCGTTTCCTTTTTAAGAAATGATGAAATTATTGACGAAGAAATGGTGGTTTTTACCGCACAACGCCTCCTATTTAAACAACAAAATAATTACCTCAACAATCCCAAAGTAGATAAACGGCACAGCAAAGCCATTCGCAAATCGGGTTCTCGGTACCAACAATTAAATAGTTTGCGAATGCCCGTGCTACTCATTCACGGAACCAATGATGTACTAGTTTGGCACCAACACACCGAAAAATATGCCCAATTTATTATCAACAAAAAAGAGGTCTATATAGAGGATATGGGACACATACCAACTATTGAAGAAGAAAAAAGAATTAGCACAGAGATTGTGCAATTTATTGAAGAGCACAAAAGGTAGTTGGTATTGGGTAATTGGTAGATGGTATTAGGACGGTTCCGCTTCGCTTCACCGTTTTTTTAGGGGCGAGTTGATTAAAAGCAAAAAAAAATCCAATTCTATTTTTTAAAGCTTAAGCCGTAGAAAATAGAATTGGATTGGATTTTTTTAGTGACCAATTACCAAATCACAATTTTCAAATAATAATCAATAACCAAATTTCAAACCTCCCGAAATCAGCAGGTAAATAAATTTTAAATCCTAATTCTTCGATTCTAAATTTTCTAGTTCTAAGATATTTGGGGGCTGATATATTTTAATATCGTTAGCAAGCCAAAG
>JAHDBT010000528.1 GCA_020630215.1 Bacteroidota bacterium | reverse complement strand
ATGGGGATGTTTTATCTTTATATTTAGATGGAGAGGTAATTTTAGCAGAGCACTCCTTAGTGAAAGCAAAAAAACAAATCAATTTTATAGTAGAGGAAAATAGTACGAGTTTACTAGTATTGTTTGCCCATAACCTAGGAAAAGCCCCACCAAATACCGCTGCTATTGCCATTAGTGATGGCGTAGAAACCTACAAATTTAAATTGAAAGCAGATATGGATTCCTCGGAGGCAATTAGCTTAATGTATTATCCTAAATAGTTTGTTATAGGATTAATTGGCACAGTAATTACCTATAAAAACAAAGTTGACAAATAATAAAAAAGGTTGTTTAGTTTTTTAAGCTAAACGACCTTTTTTTGATAATACTATTTTCCTAACACCAGCAATTTTTTGCTTACTCTTTCTTGTCCATTATCTACTTGAACAAAGTAAACACCTTTGCTTAAATGGTCAATGTTTACCAATTCGCTGCTAATAGTTTGAGATGTGCTAGGCTTATTTTCAGTAAAAACGATGCGTCCCATCACATCAAAAATGGAAATTTTGCAAGGGGTGTTTTCAGGCGTACTATAATAAATAAGTACTTGATTTTGAGCAGGATTAGGTTGTAAGCCTAAAGTAATACTTTCTGCATTAATTATTGTGTTTTCCCCCTTGCCTCCCTCATTAATAATAAGGGTATAGTCTTCTACTTCTCCTTGTAGAAACGAAGTACAGGCTTCTGGCACTGTTCCTTCGCCTAGAGCTACTCGCATACGGGTTGCACCTAGTAATGCACTGCTAGGAATAATAAGGTGACTATGTACTGTTAATGGCGTTTCATCAAAAACAATGCTTTCTTCATTAGCGGTATTTTTACTAAAAACTTGCTCGTTTGCTTCAAAAGTTTTGTTTTGGTCAAAATCAATCCAAATGCTCCAAAAAACATTATCGTTACGAGACGGTGTTCCTTGTGTTAGGCTGATGGCAAAAGTTTCATTTCGTCCTAGGTTATAACTTAGGTTAGTAAAATCGCCATAACCATTATTGGTGCCGCTAAAATTATTATAGGTTCCTATCCTAACTTCCTGAATCCAGTTGCTACTAGCACTAACACCTGTTATTGCACAATACTCCGCAGCAGAACCTCCAGAACAAGCTGTTACAAAAGTTTTAATACTGCTAAATCCGCCTTGCGAAGTACAAAAGGTACTTTCGTTGCTACATATGCCTCGTACCCTATACTCGTAGGTTGTGCAAGGAACAAGTCCATTTAATGAAGCAAAGGTGTTATTACTCGTATAAGGTGTCCAACCAGAAAAACCTTGTGGGCGATATTCTAGTTCGTATTGTTCCGCATCAGGTGAATTGTCCCAACTGATAGAGGCACTTGTTTCGGTAATAGCACTTGCATTCATACTTAAAGCATTGATGTAACTGCAAGATGGAGGCGTACTAAAGGCAATTCGGTAACCATACTCACTCACCAAAACACCTGTGCAGGTGGTCGAAATTTCTAGTTCGTAATTAGTACCGCTTTCTAGTCCTTCTAATAAATAAATATTGGTGCTAATGGTAAAAGAGGAAGCCCAGTTAATATCATTCGCTTTTTTATATCGAACCGAGAAGCTTATATCATCTTCTCCTTGATCCCATTTAAGCACAGCACACTCAGCACTTACATCCAAAACATTTATATTATCAGGCGGACGGCAAATAAGTTCGGGGCTTACATATATGGGGGTACTAGGCGGGCTTGTTACGCCCCCATCACATACAACTGCTACTTCTACTTGGTACAATACGCCTGTCGGTAATCCACTTATAAGCATCTGATTATCAAAAGTTGCTGTTGTTTGAACTGAACTAGGACTCGAAGCTGGATAATAGCTAATAGAGTATAAAGAAATACCCGGTATTGGTGTCCAACTAACCGTAAAACCGTGCTTGTATACATCACTTATTTCAACACTAGACATTGGCGGACAGGAGGTAAAAACTGTTACAAAGCTAGTAGCAGTTGCTTCGCTTCTTAAACCGCTAGCACATATTGTTTGTACTTCTACATAATAGTTTGTGTTGGTAAAAAGCCCGTATAATTCTAGGCTGTTACCTGTTACTAATTGTGTACCTAACCAACTATTAGACCCAACTGTTTTGTATTGTACTTGGTAAAAATTAACGCCAGGTTCTCCATTTGTCCAAGTAATAGTTGCGGTGTTTGCTGTAATATTGTTTACATTCACACTCCCTGGCGAAGCACATTCGATGTACTCCGTACCATTGATGTGTACATTATCTAAATACAAATTATTTCCTTGCGAAGTAGTTGCCGCAAAACCAATAATCACCTCCTCTCGAGCATAGTTCATTAAGTTTATCGACTCGGTGCGCCATTGCGTACAACTGTTAGGCGACCAAGCAGCATTTTGAGGCGAAATTCCCGTCATTAAATCACCAGCGGATTTGTCGTAAATTTCATGAAACGACTCGCCGCAATCTGTTGAAATAACAACTCTCAGCCTATCCGAAATAAAATTGCTCTGCGGCACATAGGCTACATCAAAGCTTAAATTAGCATCAGCGTAGTCGTTGAGGTTCAGCAAAGTATACAAATAATCTGTTTCGCCAATATTGTTGTATGCATGATTATTGATGTAAGCACTTCTTGTACCAGTACTGCCACATCCACTAGTACCAACTGTTTGCCAGCCGATGCTGTTATCAGGGTTCACCTTTCCCCATTTACTAGAAAACGAAATGGCCGAAAAATCTTCGTTAAAGGGTAATGATTGACTAGATAAAGCAACAAAAGTATTGCTTTTTTCATCGTTAGCACTATTGTTATCTATCCCTCCATTTGGGCTTTCGGTATATACTTTTAGTGTATGTTGTCCAGGTAAAAAGGATAAAGTTGTATTAACCAACACCTCTACACATTCACCAGAAGGTAAAAAGCCTGTCCAAGCATAAGGAGTAATTGCGCCGCCATCTATTTGGTAAAAAATAGAGCAGGAATTTAAGGGGCTTAAACCAGCATTATGTAAGGTAACTATTAAATCGCCCGAACATTGTGCATTATTAGGGCTTACAATTTCGGTAATCGCCGCATCATTACTTATAGGCGAAACACAAGCATTCGATTGCAACAAGCTACTACGAAAAGCATCGAAAGAGAGGTGAATACGTTCTTTTTGGTTGAGGGTAAAGGCATTCTGACATTCGTAATTACCATAATCCATGTAATTTTCTATCATATCGTTTTGTTCACCTTGTCCTCCTAGGTTTACCGCCCTAAACGGATTGCGAATATTGCTATCTTCCCCATCAGACAAACAGCTATTAACAGCCGTACACAAATAGGAAAATTGCGAAGCATCAGGCGGTGTATCACATACAAAATCGCCTTGCATTAGGCAGTTGTTATTTTGGCAACCTCCCTCAAAAGTATGATACAAATTGAGCCAATGCCCTAGTTCGTGAATCAGCACCTTTGTTTTATTAGGGCTTGTACCAAAAAAGTCAGATCGGCAAACAATACCATCTCTATTAGCACCATGATAACTTGCCAAATTAGAATAGCCTGCAATATTGCATATATCGAGTGCCGAAGAACAAATTCCTGTGGGAATCCAGATATTAAAATACTTTTCTCTATCCCATCCTGTATTCATTTTCATGGCTTCATCTTCTTCTTTATCTAAAAACGCATAAGTCACATTGGCTGTGCGAGTTATGCCATTAGTAAAGAAGCCAAAAGGAGTACGTACTGCCAAGCAAAACTCTATTTCCATATCGGTGCCAATACTAGGATCGTAAGCCCCATTATTGCGAAATGCTTGGTTTAAATAATCAATGGCAGTATACACCATTTCATTGGTAGGATTGCCGCCCATTCCTTGTAAACTATCGGGGTGATGTAAAATGTGCACAACCGTAGGAATGCTAATAACTCCCCCAGCACCACCACTTTTTGCATAGGTATTGGCCGTTGTTTGCTGCGCCCAATATGCCGCTGTTTTTTCGGCAATTAAAGCATTAGCCCTCTCCACCTTTTCGGCATAAACAGGGTCGGTTTGTAAGAGTTGTTGATGATCGTGATCGAAGGTACAAACAGGAGTTGCCTCCGCTGTATTTATGGATGTTTGCGCTTTTATGGGCAGTAATAGGAATAGCCATAACAATAGCATAACAAACTGGCAAAAGGATGTTGCAGAAAGAAAAGAATTACGCATTGCGGAATTGTATATTTTGGTAATCAATAAACAAATAAAGGTACACTAGCACTACACTTTCAATCATAAAAAAAACAAGTATGATTGCAGTATAAATGATGGCACATTAAGGGTAAGTGAATGAAAAAAATAAATCCACCATTCTGATTATTCTTTTCTCCAATCCTGCGTTGCAAATACTCGCAATAGCTCGCTATTGCTGCGTTTTGCGCCTGGTCTTGAAAAAAACAATTGCACATCTTGGTGGATTTATTTTTTTCATTTCACTAATGGGGATGATTAATTTGTTTGGCTAGAATATAATTGCACGAAGGTAATTGAACTGAACCGCTAATTTACGAAATTATGTTTAAATATGCTTGTGTTGGGGGGGATTTAAGGGATAGACGAGTTTTGATAGGTTTATATAGGGATGTTTTTAATGCTCCTTTTCTTTCTGATCTTTGATTTTTGCTATGATTTCCTTGACGGTTGCTATTGGTAAATCTGTTATTTTAGCTATTAGTTCGATAGGCATATTCATTAGGCAGCCTCTTTCGATTACTCCTAATTTTACTTCCATCCGTCCTTCCATCTCTGCTTTTTTTGCTCCTCTTTTCTCCGCAGCTA
>JAHDBT010000527.1 GCA_020630215.1 Bacteroidota bacterium | reverse complement strand
AAGTGCAAAAGATCAAGTAGAAATGACGGATTTATTTTTTATGCGTTACTTAGACGAGGCGCAAAGCGCAAACGTAGCCTAAGCTACAGTGAGCATTTGCAACGAAGGATAGCGCAAAAATAGCCAGCTAAAATGCATAGAAACTTTTTACACACTGTATTTAATAAGTGCAATACGTAAATGTTTCGTTTTTTTTAGGAAAAACAACACTTGAGTAGGTGTTTTTTTGAAATATGGAATTAATTTTACTTTGCAATTAGTAATTATGCAATTCCTTTTAACTATATTTGCGTACTTGTTTGGTTTGTTAGAAGAAAATTGCTAGTATAATAAACAAGTCAACCAAGTTAATAAGCGCATCTAAATGAAAGTAACGTGTACACAAATAAGTGCTAATTGTTTGTTGTCTATTATAATAAAGCCTACTTCCCCATATCCACATCGCACTAATTTTTGAAATTCCTTAGACATTCAAACGGATAAAATGTTTTTGAAACACTTTATCTTTTCCACCCACATTAAAAACACCAAACGATGAACCATTCGATTCGTTGGAAATGCAGCGCAAATCGGATAATAGTGCCTCCTTTATTAAGTAGCCTGTAAATAAGTAGCAACGTATGATAGGCTTTTTGGGCTAAAAAGGAATGGTGTTTGTAATTAGGAGGGTAGTAATTGTAAGGTAAGCCCTTTGCCGTTACCCATTTTTAAGCACCCAAAGACGAAGAAATTTATAAAAAGGTTGCTTATTAAGCATTTTTTTTTACCACCTACTCAATAATTACAAAAAGTTTATCGTTTAGTTTCATAGCGTTAATTATATGAAGAGGCTTATATGCAAATTAACTTGTTGGAGTTTAGCTGTTTTGCTACTTTATAGCAACAATACACAAGCACAACAAGTTCCACAGTTTACACAGTATCGTTTCAATCAATTACCCTTTAATCCCGCCTACACAGGAAGTATTAAAGGCATTAATTTTGAGGCAGCAATACGAGGACAATGGCTAGGCATTAACGGTGCGCCATTAACACAGTCGTTTAGTATACATGCTCCATCTCCACTAATAAAAGGAGGCCTAGGGCTAAGTATTGTAAATGATATGCTAGGGGTAGAACGCAATACAAGTGCGTTTTTATCTTACGCCTACAAGCAAAACTTCGGCTATAAAACCCGCATAGCTATTGGGTTTCAAGGTGGTATTGTGCAAAAAAGTTTAAGAGGTGGCGACCTTCTATCGCCAGAAGGCAATTATACAACAGGCATTGACCATAGCGATAACCTAATTCCTACTGGAATTGTTGCTGCCTTAATGCCTAACTTTGGACTAGGACTTCATGTGCGAAGACAACAACTTGAACTAGGACTAGCCGTGCAAAACCTACTAGAACCAGCATTAAGCTTTTCTACCAATGAAAGCGAAGTAGTGCTACAACATAATAGAAACTTTTTATTAAACGCCGCTTACACCTTTGAGCTAACAAGGTACTTAAACGTTTCGCCATCATTACTAGTAATGAGTGACTTAATACAACACCAATTAGCAGTTAATGTATTAACAACCTACGACGATTTTATTATAGGTGGATTGACCTTTAGAGGTTATAACGGTAGCACAATAGATGCCGCAGGCTTTTTACTAGGCGTTCATTTAAAAGATACATGGACGATTACCTATTCCTACGATTTTCCTTTGTCGCAGTTACGAACAGCAACATCGGGCTCGCACGAAATAGTGGTGCACTATAATATTGCAAATATTATGACCGTAAAACGAGGCAAAACAAGGTATAACCCGCGTTTTATGTAAAACAATAAAATTTAGAAAATTTGACACTTATTTAAGCTACTAAAGTGCCTAACAATACGAGTAAAACAAGCATAAATTAAAACGGTTTATTTGTTAACAAGTACTAAAAAGATGCTTATACCTTAAATAAATAGGTCGAAGATTTAGTGAAAATATTTTTCGATTTTTGCTAATATAAATAACACATTAAAGCAATTAATTTGGCAAATTGAGGAGGTTTAAGCCTCAATATTTTGAAAGCGTTTCAAAATTAGCTAAATTTATGCGCTTTGGGTTTGTCATTAATTATATTAAATATAAATTCTGTTAAAATTTCTCTCATGAAAAGATTTGCATTAGGTTATGTAGTAATCTTCGCAGTAATTACCCTCGTTGGGTGTTCTGCCCCTGGCCCACAAGGTCAATTATTAGGTGTGGATGACCGTCCTGAGTGGGATCATGTTAATCCCTTTGGTTTAGCATATGTTCCTTCTGGAACGTTTCATACTGGACCCAGCGATCAGGATGTGAACAGCACATTGGTTCAACGAAGTAAGTCCAAATCGATTCAAGGCTTCTATATGGATGAAACGGAAATTACTAACAACGAATATCGTCAGTTTGTAAATTACGTGAGAGACTCTATTGGACACACCTTATTGGGGCATTTTGAAGAAACCGACGAAACAGGCGAAGAAAAAATTGATTGGTCGTATGATATTGACTGGGCATCAGACAGCGAAGACGCTGGTGCACTAGAAGAAATACACTATACAGGCGACGACCAGTTTTGGGGACGTAAAGAACTAGACGTGAACCAATTAGTATTTAAATACGATTGGTACGACTGGAAAGCCGCAGCAGGAAAAGAACAAAGAGACGATGCTCGTAGCTCGTTTATTGTAGAAGAAGAAGCAGCCATTTACCCAGATACTTTATGTTGGGTACATGATTACTCTTACTCTTATAATGAGCCAATGACTCGTAACTACTTCTGGCACCCTGCTTTTGATGATTATCCAGTAGTAGGTGTTAACTGGAACCAAGCCAACGCTTTTTGTGCATGGCGTTCTAAATTATGGAACGATTACGCAAAAGAAAATGGCCAAACAATGGGCGAAGAGTTCCGTTTACCATTTGAGCACGAATGGGAATACGCAGCAAGAGGTGGTCTGGAAAATGCACCATATCCTTGGGGTGGACCTTATGTGCGTAATAGCAAAGGTTGTTTATTAGCCAACTTTAAGCCTGGTAGAGGTAATTATCCAGAAGATGGTGGTTTTTATACCGTTAAAGCAGATTCTTACCACCCGAATGGCTATGGCTTATTCAACATGGCTGGTAATGTATCGGAGTGGACATCTACCGCTTTCTACGAAAATGCTTACGCTTTCGACCACGATATGAACCCAGACATCCGTTACGATGCAGGAGACGAATCTGCCGAAACAATGAAACGTAAAGTAATTAGAGGTGGTTCTTGGAAAGATATCGCTTATTACATCCAAACAGGTACTCGTCACTGGGAATACCAAGATACGGCTAAGTCGTATATCGGTTTCCGTTGTGCCTTAACCTTCTTAGGCCGTTCTATCGACGATGAATTTTAGCAAATAGCCTCGGCTATAGCCTTAAAATAATAATACATAAAATGATGAAGTTTTTAATATACTAGAAACTTCATCATTTCTATTCTATGACAGACCCATTTTAGTGAAACACTACCGTCTTTAATGAAAATATGGACGAATCTTCACTTAAAAAATAAAAAAATGTTTAGCACTTGTAACGAAACTATGGTGGTTTAATATTAATAAGTGCTGAACATTCATTAACACTTGAATTTTACGGCGTTTAACCTCCTCTTTAATGAGCAGAACGCCCAGCAAAAAGCAGATGAGCAAGTACCAAACAATTAAAAATAAACTCGTTCATTTGTTTTATCATAACTGTAAGAAATAATATTATTAGCTAATTACTTAAATTGTAAGAAACTATGGCTTTTTATGAAACTAAATGGTTCTCGTACTTTAAGAACCTATGGATTGGAGTTGGAGCTGGTTTAATTATTATCGGTGCACTTTGGAAAATTATGCACTGGGAAAATGCCAACGAAATCCTAATTTTTGCGATGCTATTTGAAGCATCAATTTTCTTCCTTCAAGCCTTGTTACCTCCTCACAAGGAGTATCACTGGGAAAAATTATATCCAGGATTGGATAATGTAAATGCTAAAGTATCGGCTATCGCTGTTACAGGGCCAAGTCCTGATAGCGATCCTGTAGCTGCTAAATTAAACAACGAATTAGCAAAAGCAGGCATCAACGATGGTTTAGTAAAACGTTTAGGTACACACTTAGGATCTTTAACAACTAACCTACAAGGTTTATCTGATGTAACAGGTACAGCAGGTGTTACCAACGAATATACTAAAAATGCGAAAGCAGCAGCTCAAGCATTAGGCAAAGTAAAAGTAGCTTACGAAAACGCTGCTGACGTAGCAAGCGACCTTAAAATCGCTTCTGAAAACACTCGTAAATACCAAGAACAAGTTCAAGCGGTTTCTAAAAACTTAGCAGCTTTAAACGCAGTGTATGAGTTAGAGTTACAAGACACTAACAACCACCTTAAAGCAATGAACAAATTCTACGGTAACCTTACTAGTGCTATCGACAACTTAAACGACTCTGTTGAAGATACTAAGAAGTATAGACAACAAATGGGCAACTTAGCTAAAAACTTAGGTTCATTAAACAACATCTATGGCAACATGCTTACAGCTATGTCTATGGGTGCTAAAGGCAAATAAGCAATTAGTTTAATGTAGGTTAATTTGGCATCTAATAAATGCCAAAGGGCATAGAATAAAAAACGTAGCGAAGCGTAGCCGAGTAGTACCAACTACTTTCTACCAACTACCCGCTACTATCTATCCCCAAGTTTTTAGAAAAATTATTTATTAAATTGAAAAATAAGTTGCTATATGTCTATTCCTAAGGAACCGAGGCAGCAGATGATTAACATCATGTATCTCG
>JAHDBT010000032.1 GCA_020630215.1 Bacteroidota bacterium | reverse complement strand
CATTGGAAAAAAGAATAATCAAAGTGGTGGAGTTTATTTTTTCTCATTCACTTACTATCTAGTAGTATTTTTTTTTTCTTGTATTCCTTGTTATCTTCGCAGCACTTTAGGCAAGGCATCACAATAAAGTAGTCAATTTGCACAAAGCATTTTTTCAATAAACAAGAGGCAAAAATATTGAAGTGAAAATAACTAGTTTATTTTGCAACACTTTGTTCACCAAAAAAATAAAATAGAAAGTGTATATCTTTAAAACCGTCAATGATTTACAAAACTTTATTGCGCTAAAAAGAAACGAGGGCAAACAAATTGGTTTTGTACCCACAATGGGCGCATTGCATCAAGGACATTTATCTTTGTTGAAGGTGGCAAATCAACAAACACAAATAAGTGTGTGCAGCATTTTTGTTAACCCTAAACAGTTCGACGAAGCCGAAGATTTTGATAAATATCCTCGCACAACAACACAGGATATACAATTGCTAGAAGAAAACAATTGTACGGTTTTATTTTTGCCAACGGTAGCAGAAGTGTTTCCGCCAGCAATAGAACAAGATTTAGTGCAATACGATTTTGGCTACCTAGCAAAACCTATGGAAGGCGCTTATAGGAAAGGTCATTTTGACGGGATGGCTAAAGTAGTAAAACGTTTGCTTGACATTGTATTGCCCGATAAACTTTTTATGGGACAAAAAGATTATCAGCAATTTACCATTGTACGCCGCCTTATTGAAATAACCAACTTGCAAACACAACTAGTCGTTTGCCCTATTTTAAGAGAAGCCGATGGACTAGCAATGAGTTCGAGAAATGTGCGTTTATTAACCGACGAACGCATAAGAGCTGCCGAAATTTCGCAGACGTTAAAGTGGTTAAAATTGCAACGCAACCAATTAACATTAAACGATGCCATTACAAAAGCCAAAACCAAATTAAATACCATAACAGGCATGAGCTTAGAGTATTTGGAAGTGGTAAATGGACGAACATTAACTCCTATTACTAACTGGACTAACACAGATGCCATAGTAGCTTGCGTTGCCGTGCGCCTAGGTGCTGTACGGTTAATTGACAATATGATTTTGTAATGCCCCTCTTGGTCATTCATTACATAACAAGTAATATAATTTATTTAAACTATTTAATTGCTGCCAACTCCTTATTTATCAATAAAAAAAAATAGCATGTTAAACAAAATCAATATCCAACATATTATTGAAATTACACAAGCCGCAGGTGCTTCCATCATGGAAATTTACGCCCAAGATTTCGATCCAACTATCGAAAAAAAGGCCGATAATTCGCCATTAACCATTGCTGATAAAGCAGCAAATGCAGTAATTGTAGCAGGATTGCAAAAATACTATCCCGAAATTCCAATTATTTCGGAAGAAAATAAATTAACCGATTATAAAGAACGCAAAGATTGGGAATATTGCTGGCTAGTAGATCCCCTAGATGGCACTAAAGAGTTTATTAAAAAAAATGGGGAATTTACCGTTAACATCGCCCTTATACATAAGGATAAATCGGTACTAGGAGTTGTATTTGTGCCTGCAAAAAACGAAACCTATTATGCCATACAAAATAAAGGCAGTTTTAAAATAAATAGCGATGGCGAGGTAAATTCTATTCGCACCAAAAACATAAATGCCAACGAACCTGTTATTATTTTTGCAAGCCGTTCGCATTTAAACGAAGATACCAGCAATTACATTGAACAACAACGCCAAAAATATGGGCAAGTGGAAATTACTTCGGCAGGTAGCTCACTTAAATTTTGCTTGGTTGCCGAAGGTAAAGCACACCTATACCCGCGCTTTGCTCCTACAATGGAATGGGATACAGGCGCAGCACATATTATTGCAACAGAAGCAGGTGCTAAAATTACCAACCCCAAAACAGGCGGCGAATTACAATACAATAAAGAAAACTTACTCAACCCCTATTTTTTGGTAGAAGCCTAAATGGTTTGCCAAATTAAGTATTACATGTTTTTTATTGCTATTTACACTTTTAATTAGATTTGTTACCCTTTGAGAAAAAAAGTGCAACAACGCACATAACTTTTTCGATTAAACAAGCTGCATAATCAAACAAATAAATATGAAAACAGTAAAATACAGTGCATTTTTATTGATAGTGAGCACCTGTTTGTACTTTGCTTCCTGTAGCTATACGGGTAAATTTACAGAGGTAAAAGTTGCCAATAAATTTGCAATGTCTTTTCCTGACTATATGGAGGAAGAAACCGAAAAAAAGCTAGGAGAAAATGCAAGCCTACAATATTGCAATTACTTTCGCAACATTTATACACTTGTTAACGAATACCCTATTAACGATACGTTGCAACTAACAACACTAGCAGAACAGCAGTATAACGAACTGGTAAAAATGTTGAACCAACCACAGAAAGTAAGTGAGCAAAATATTACGATTAATGGTTTACCTGCCCTACAATACAAAGTAACAGGCAATGTAGGCGAGGGCGAAATTGTAGAACGTATTTACTATACCCTAACCATTGTAAAAGGAAAAAAACAATACTACGAAATCGTTTTTTGGACTTGGGATAAATGGCGCGAAAAGTATTTGGAAACCATTACCCAAATTATACAATCTTTTAAAGAATTATAGTTACTACGCTGTAGAAAGTACTTTTGTATAAAGTATAAAGGCTACTCACAATGCTCGTTTTGTGAATAATTGATTAGACAATACTAAAAAACCACCGAAGAAATAGTCAAATCGAAGCCTCTTTATACCTAAAGCGAAGCATACCTTCTACTTGCTACTACTATTTAGCAAACGCGGAATAGTAACGAATTATAGCCAACAAAAACGAAGGTCAAAGCGTTCTGACTATAAACAAAATATACATGATAATACCAGAAGAATCATTTTCAAAATTTTTGAAAGCTTTAAAATTTGCATCCGTAAAACACAAAGATCAAAAACGAAAAGGGGCTTGTCCACCACCATATATTAACCATCCGATTGAAGTAATGCAAGTACTTTGGGAACATGGTGCAGTACGTGATACCAACATTTTAATGGGTGCCTTATTACACGACACCATAGAAGATACCGCAACAAGCCAGCAAGAAATTGAACAATTATTTGGAAAGGAAGTGCTACAAATTGTAAAGGAGGTTACCAATCCTAAATACTTATCTCGGCAAGCAGTAAAACAAAAACAAATAGACGATGCGCCACACAAATCGCCCGAAGCTAAACAACTTAAACTAGCCGACTTAATTTGCAATATACAAGATGTCTCTAAACGCTGCCCCCCCTTACATTGGTCCATTAATCGTCGCTTAGAATACCTAGATTGGGCAAATAAAGTAGCCACAGGATTAAAAGGCTGCAATACCCGCTTAGAACAAATGTTTGAGCAAAAATTGCAAGAAGGTCGAACATATCTTCAAGTTAGCCATTAAGGAATGGTACAAAAATAAATTTACATTTTCCACTTCGATATTTCCCAATATCCTGCGTTACAAATACTCGTAATAGCGCTGCTATTTATCCGCAAGCGGTTCGCTACACTTAAATGCATCAATATGCATTTATTTTGCTACGCAAAAATCGTTCATATCCGCAAGCGGCTCACTTAGCTTAAATGCACTAAGGTGCATTTATTTTACTAGCGTAAAAATCGCACGTTCGTATTTTGCGCCTTGTCTATTAGAAAATCTCTTTGCGGAAATTTGTAAATTATTTTTGCACCATCCCTAAGAGACGAAGACACTTGTGAAAGATAAGTATAATAGCTCCAATAAAATTGTTATATTGAGCTATCCATCCATTTCATACTTTTTATCATGGAAAAACATTTGTACACGCAAACCATTCGCCTATTATTACTCCTAGGGGTATTATTTTTATCAACCAACTTGCACGCACAACAAATGCAGCAGCCCGAACAAGACCTGCGACCTGCACCTCGTGCCTATTTACAAGCAGGTTTTTCTATGCAAAATACGACTGGAACTACCCTAAAAAAGGTATTTAATTATGGTACAGGCTTTAGTGCCAGCCTGCCCATTTCCATTTACAAAGGTCGATTGTATGCCAAGCCAATTTTTGGTAGCACCTATTTTCTCAACTATTTTGATACTGCTACACAAGACAACCTCCTTTTATGTCACGCAGGATTAGGACTCAACTACCATCCCTTTTTAAGCTTACATCGAAAATGGGATTTCTACCCTAACATAGAAATACACTATAGCTGGGGTAGAAATTTTTTAAGCCCCCGAAGTGGTTACACGGGTTCTAATGTGGAAGCCTTAAAAATAAAAGGCTGGGGAGGCTTACTAGGTACAGGCTTTATATACAGAGGTTATTTTGCCGAATTAGGTTACTATATTTTTCGCCCTACTGTTACTATGCACGATAATCTTAGCAATCAATATGCTTACCCCGCAGGATTATACACTCCCCTACAATTTAAACCCACTAAAATGAATTTTGATTACCTACAGCTTTCCTTTGGGGTAAGGTTTGCGTTTAACTAAAGGTACCTGTTTATCGAAGTCGTTTACACTTTTTTTAGTAGCTAATTGCAGTAGCAGGTACTTGCTATTTACAAAGTTCCGTTACGTTATACCATACATACTAAAGTGCCAACCATCTTATAGCCTTGATAAATTTGTTGCTAAATGGAAACGAAGAATAATTTGTGCTCCCCCATTTTTCAATCCTTACTAAAACAAACTTGTCTAGCCATTCCATATCTTTTATCAAATATCTTGTCATGAAAAACATATTAATTGCTGTCGCTATCCTAACAATTGGTTTATTGTTTAGCACTTGTTATTCAGAAAATAACGCTTTGCTTTTAGATGAAGTAGAGATAGATGCAGACTTTAACCCTGTTACCTCTCAGTTTGCAACTGGCGAAAAAGTATATGCATGGATGGTAGACGATTCGACGGTATTGGGTTATGGTGGTGGCTATGCTTTTTATACTCCCAACGATTTTGATTCGGTTTATGCAATTGCAGGAAGTATTAAAGAAGAACTTTTATTTACGGACTTTGAAAACATTGTAGTTGCCCCAACAGACCAAGCTAATAACGATTTTTTACTAGAACAAAGCGACGATTTTGGCGCAAATTATACCACCAAACTGTACAAAAGTTATTTTGAAAATAGCACTATAGATAGCACCCTAGTACAAGGCACACACAGCAACTGGCAAACCTTTATGTTGAGCCAAGATGCTGGCTGGACCTTTAGCAAATACCTAGGCGAAGAAGGAGTAGACGTTTTCCCATCGGCCCTAAAAATGTACGAAATCACTTACGATTTTAACACTGATGAAAATATATTGATCTGGAAAAAAGACTTAAATGCCAGCTATACTATCAATGAAATTTACTTTGCTAGTGCAACTTTAGGCTGGCTCCTAATAACTTATCAAGGCGATGCAAATATACTGGTAACTGCCGACGGAGGTAACACCTGGGATGGCCCACATTACATTACAACCAACAACACTCCTACCCGCTTATACTCGGTAGATGGCGAACTGCTCATTGCTTTTTCTGGCACACACAAATACTTATATACCAGTACCAACAATGGCATTAGCTGGCAAAGCAATGAAATATTTTTTGCTAATACAGGCATCAACGATTTACAGTTTATAGACCAAAATATAGGCTATGCCGTATCTGTAGCAGCAGAAGATGGACTGGGTAAAATTAGTGATGTATATAAAACAAACGATGGCGGCAGTAATTGGGATAAAGTAAACAGCTCCCGTATTTATGCCGAAACAATTGATTTTTCGAGCGAGCAAGTAGGCTTGGCAATGAGCAAAAACGTAGTGCAAATTACTAGAGATGGAGGTGTTAATTGGCAAGTAGAGATTTATCCTTTGGAATAGTAGAAGGTATAAGAACGGTTTGCTACAGGAGTTTTGTAGCTAATTGATTAGCCGATACTAAAAAAACTGGCGAATAAATAGCAGCGTTAAAGCCATCTTTCTACCTGCTAAAAAAAAAGGAAGTTTTGCTGCTAAAGGTCTCCTCCTTAGCAACAAAACTTCCTCTTTTAATTTTGTATTGTTATTACCTCTCCTATCTCCTATCCTTCAAACTGAATAGAAATAGAAAAACTTTGGGAGCGCAATCTTCCTAGCACATCAGAAAAACGCAGCCCATCGGTTGGTACATGTAGGTTTAGCAGTCCTTGCGAAAACTTAATTTCGGGAGAAAAAATAAACATCGGAAAATAAAACTCCATGCCTACGCCGTATTCAGCCAGCACATCATAACTCGAAATTTTCACAATATCGGTTGCTTTTCGGGCTTTAGAGTTCGAGCCTAAATCCCAATCAACACGTCCGCCAGCGATGGTATAAAACCGAAAATTATCGAAAAACCGGTCTGATTTATATTTAAAGGTAAAAGGAAATTTTAAGATAATCGACTCTACCGTTTTTAATACTTCCGTATCTCCTTCGGGCGAAATTTCGGTATAGCGCAAATCTTTTTCGGCAAATACCAAGGTAGGAATAAAGCGTAAATCTAAATGCCTTTTTAAGTGCAAATCAGATATAATACCAATATTAAAACCTGGCGAGCGAGGAGATTCTACCACTTTAATACTATCGTGAAAAGTAAACGCATCGGAATGGGTAACGGCAAAGTTAGAAAAGTTTAAGCCAAAGCCAATTCCAAAATGCAGTTTCTTTTTATCGTGGTTAGGCAAATTTTGCTGTGCTTGTAAGGTGTTTAACGGACACAATGCTGCTACTATAAAAGTACTAATTAAAGTAGCTAAACCTATTATTGTTTTGAGCCTATGTATAGGGAGGCTATTCCAAAAGTTAGATGGATACATTTTGTTGATTTAAAACCTGTTTGATGTAAATATTTTAAGAAATCTTGCCCTTCGGGAAACGCTGCTACCGATTCTGGCAAGTAAGTGTAAGCATCTGTGTCGCTAGATATTAATTTTCCGATGTTAGGTAATAAGTATTTAGAATAAAAGCTGTAAAACTGCTTAATAGGGAAAGCTTTAGGCTTTGAAAACTCTAAAACGACCAACTGCCCGCCTTTATTGAGTACTCGATGTAATTCTTCTAAACCTTTTCCTAAGTTTTCAAAATTACGCACACCAAAGGCTACGGTAATCGCATCAAAACTGTTATTGTTAAAAGATAAGTTTTGGGCATCGTCTTGTTGTAGCTTAATGGTTTCGTGATGGTGTTTTTTCCTAATTTTTAAGCGTCCTATAGCCATCATTTCTTCCGAAATATCAACGCCAATTATTTTATCAGGATTTAAGCGCATGGCTTCTAGTGCAACATCTCCTGTGCCTGTAGCCACATCCAAAATAGTTTTGGGTTGTAGTGTTTTTAGCTGGTTAATCATTCTTCGCCGCCACCATTTATCAATGCCAAACGATAATACACGGTTTAATAAATCATAACGAGGAGCTACTTTATCAAACATCTCTTCTATTTGCTGCCTTTTGCCAAGGTCAGAGTCTTTATAGGGTACTACTTGTTTTGTTGCCATTTTGCCTGCTTTGTTTAAGTAATTTTAAATACCTTGTAAATGCAAAGGTAAACTAAAAACTAGTAAATAGCTAGATTTTCGGTATCTTCGCTGCTCACAATTAGTTAACAAACTAACATACACCAATGTTGATTAAAAGCTCAGTTTTTGTAGGCAGCTTTACCACTGTTTCCCAATGCCCCAAACCCAATAAGCCCGAATATGCTTTTATTGGACGTTCTAACGTGGGCAAGTCTTCCATTATTAATATGCTATGCGAACGCAAAGCACTAGCGAGGGTATCTAATACCCCAGGAAAAACACAAACGATTAATCATTTTTTAATTAATGAACGATGGTATTTAGTAGATTTACCTGGCTATGGCTATGCAAAAATCTCTAAAACCCAACGCAAAAAATGGGAGCAGTTTATTAGGTCGTACTTAAATAAGCGCAGTAATTTGCAGTGTGTATTTTTATTGATTGACGCTCGTATTCCTCCTCAAAAAATAGATTTGGAATTTGCCGATTGGATGGGCGAAATGAAAATTCCGTTTGTAATTGTTTTTACCAAAAGCGACGATAAAAAATACAAACCCGAAAACATTAAAGTATTTAAAAATACCATGCTCGAAACCTGGAACAGTTTACCACAAATGTTTTTAAGCTCTTCTAAAAAGCAAAAAGGAAAGAAGGAAATCCTTGATTTTATTCATGACATTAATGTACAATCGGGGATATAAATTGATAGTTGGTAGCGGGTAGTTAGTAGAGGGAGGGTTTCGCTGCGCTGCCCCTAGCAAATGGAGGTATGCATAGGAGCGATTTCGCTGCGGTTTACCTTAGCAAATAGGGGTATGCATTTGGATGGTTTGGCTTGGTTTCACCCTTTTTTTACTGTAATATCATCATATGAAAATGTTAAAGGGCAAGCACTTCGATTTCGCTCAGTATCAGTAACTGAGGTTACACTTCATTTTTATGCTACACATTTTCGTTAGCACAAAACCTTAAACTTTTAGCTCAAAACTTAAAACCAAATTCAACCAACCAAAAAACACAAGATTTAACAACTTAGCCCATGTTGATATTTTAGTCCCCAACAGTAAGAGCTTTTATAGCATATGTCCATTAAAACTTTGTAATACCTCAACGTTAGCAGGTAAAAAAAGTTTAGCCATTTAGCATTTAAGTATTAAATGTAGGGGATTATATACGCAACTTAGGTTAATTACTAGATGGAAATCTCCATTACTTCAAATTCCATTTTACCAGAAGGCACCTGAATAGCTACTTTATCGCCTACTCTTTTTCCTAATAAACCTTGAGCAATAGGGGTATTAACCGAAATTTTCCCTTCTCTTAAATTGGCTTCATCTTCTGATACAATCATGTATTTTACCGTTTTGTTCATCTTTAAATTTTTGATTTTAACGGTTGATAAAATCATTACTTTAGAAGCATCCATTTTACTTGCATCTAATAGACGTGCCTTTCCTAGTGCATCTTCTAGCTTAGATATTTTAAGTTCTAATAATCCTTGTGCTTCTTTTGCAGCATCGTATTCGGCATTTTCTGATAAATCGCCTTTTTCGCGCGCTTCACCAATTTTTCTTGCCATTTCTCTCCTGTCTTCTGTTTTAAGTTTTAGCAACTCTTTCTTTAATCTTTCTAATCCTTCGGGCGTAAAATATTGAACAGCCATAATAAACGTTTTAAAATTAACAAAAAAAGGTTTCAAGGCAGCGATGTAAACCGAGCCTGAAACAAAAAATCATCTAAATTTATTGGTAATAACAACAACAGCTTAGGAGCCTAAGTGCTCTTTAAATTAACAAAAAATATTGCTTCAGTAAAAAAAAAATAAAGGAGTCCTTAGTGAATGTGATAAAATAAACCATTATTACTTATCTCTACAGAGCAATTTACTAAAAAACGCCTCTGTAAAAACTACAGAGGCGTTTGATTTCGCAAAGCTACTAAAATTTAGTGATATTTAAAAATATAAATGCAATACTGCTAATAATTGCTGCTTTGCTACATAAATTATTGTATAACAATACTATTTTAAAGGTTAATACGAACTCCAACAGTATGTGTACCATCATAAGGGTTGGTCATACGGTAAGAATAGTCGATACCAACGGCTGGTCCACCTTCTTTAAAAGGAACAGCAATACTTGCTCCTGCTGCAATACCTGTATATACCGCAGCTCTTTCTTCTAAAGATAAAGCACCTGTTACGCCATCTTCGTAACGATAACCTGCTCGTAGCATAAACATTTCTCGGAATGCATACTCTAAGCCGCCGCCTATATAATCTCTAGTAAAAGAGTTAGAAGTAAAGTTACCCATTAAGCTTAAACGGTGCGGATCGCCAAAGTGGAAATCGTAGCCAAAGCCAATGTTTAAGGCCGATGGTAATTCGTATTTAGCCGTACGTTGGTCAACAGTAAAGTTGTACCCTTGTGGCGATTGTAGCTGCGTAGCTAAACCATCACCAGAAAAGCTCATAGGTGTACCAATATTACGTAAAGAAATACCAAAACGGATGTTATCGTCTGGCCCTGTTACATATTGAATGCCCATATCGAAGGCCATACCCGACGAGGTAGCATCGGCAATAGACTCGTTGATAACACGTAGCAAAAACCCTACGTGAATACTATTAGAAAACGAACGTGCATAGGATAAACCTAAGTTTAATAATTGCGGACGGAAAGTTGCGCCAATTTCAGCTTCAGGATCGTTAACCGTTGTTACTTCTAACTCTCCAAAACTCATCGATACTACGTTAAGTCCTAGTACGCCTGTTTCGCCTACACGCTGTGCTAAACCAAAACCATTAAGGCTTACACCACTGCCTTTAAACCACATAGAGTTGGCAAAAATCACTTCGGTTTTATCTACAAAAACTAAACCAGCAGGATTTAAACGCATAGATTCTAAACCCTTTACATGTGAGGTGCACATGGTATGCAAACCAGAACTTCTGGCCCACGGGTTTAATATTAACTCAGAGGCACCTGCTTGCCCCGATCTATCTTTATTGCCTGCCATTACATCCGTGCTTACTAGCACCAACATTAATAGTAAGGCTATGAGTGTACTCAGTTTTTTCATACCTACTTTTTTACAAAATTTATTACTAACTAAAGCAAAAGCTATTTGTTTAGTCTTTTTTTTTAGTCATCTTAAAAGGGATGATGAATTGAATTAAAAAAAATTAGTTGGTAGCCTGTGTTTCGATAATGCTAAAACACAAGCTACCTTTTCTAATTTAATAGGATTATTATACTACTATAAAGCTTTGTGTAAAGCTGCTACAGTTGTGTACAATAATATTAGGTTATTTTCCTAGAAAACATCTAGGTCAATAGGACGGGCAATACAGAACCATTTTATGGTTCTTGCTTCTCCTAGTTCTGGTGCATCAACATGAATAAGATACACGCCACTTGCAATTGGTACGCCTTTATTGTTTTTCACATCCCAATCAACACTATTAATATTTTCCTGTCCTGCTTCGCCACCAGCTGCGGTATCGGTTCCTATATTATCTACCCCAATTGTTTTAATAAGTGTGCCTTCTAGGGTAAAAATAGAAATAGTAGCACGAGCAGGTAAGTTAATAATACGCACTCGGTTATCTAACTGCGAAGTTTCATAATCAGAAAATGCATAGTATGGGTTTGGCACTACTTTAATATCATCCATTGCATCTTCGGCTACTTCGGTACTACCTAACTTAGCTGCTTGATCGCTAAAGTCAAATTCATATTCTAATACCGTTTGGTCGTCGTTTTCTTGTTGGTAAGGATTCGCAATTCTTACTTTAATATCAACACGATTAGGAACTAAACCATCTTCTGGCGATTTAAGCTCGAAGCCTGGTGTTAACAATGGAATGGTAACCCACATAGCTTCGTCGTAAACTTCTTCTTTTAAATTAGTATCATCATCACTAAGTGCATACTCTACTAGTTTGCTATGATAGGCTGCACCCTTGTCATATCTTGATTTCATTACATAAACATAATGCTGCCCACCAAATAAGAAGTTAAACGATGTGCCAAAAGCATTTGAGGTTGGGTTCCAAATCATATCTCTACCATTTTCGGCACCTAAGAAAGAGTTTTCACCAAACATCATATTTAAACGTTCGCCAGTTTCTACATTAATAGCATAACCTGGAAACCAAGAGCGGCCTACATCTTGTGCATTAAATAAAGTAGCACCATTATTTTTACTAATAGTTACCGAACCGCTAATATCTTCTGGAGAGAAAAACTGATTTGCAGTAATTTGCACATCTTCGCCTGCATCATTTGTATAAGTAACACTTGATGCAGAAGTACCTTGTATAAAATAGCTGTTACCTGCTTCAATACTATTACCAGTTTCGGCAGCATAGGTGTTACTGTCTTTATCCCATGAAGAATGATGACGGATACTATTTTTACCTGCTTTACCTTCTGTAATAATTGCATCAGGTCCAGTTTCTACTACTACACATTGTGTCCACAAGCTCTTATCGCTGGTAATTACCACATCTACACTTGCTAAATCGTTTAGTGTATTATTAGGCGAATTACTCTCCGAAGCTCCTGTACAATCTGTACAAGCAGGAGCCAATTGTCTTGGTCCTTGATTATTGTTTGTTAAACAATAAGGGGCAAAACGACCTTCTAAAATTGTTTCATAATATTGATTCGGGTCGTAGTAATCATCACCACCGTCTCGGTTATCACGCCAAACAGGTTCATCGCCAGGTAAAGTACCCGAACGAATCCAGTTAAATGGCGTAGTACCATCTTGGTCAGGAATTAACGATAACCAACGTGATTGAGCAGGCGAAAAAGCCAGTTCCGAATCAATTACTGCATCAGTAGTACCAGAAGGTATTGCTTGTTGTTCGATGTTAACGGTAAAGCCTAAAGAATTACCTTCCCATCCACCAATAGATTGTTGGTTAGAACGTTTAATAATACTTTCGGCATTGTATACCTCCCCAGAAGTTACGTCGGTAAGTTTCCACTTAGAAGAATCGGCCAAAATACGCTGGTCTGCAACATAATTTGTTAACTCTAACTTAAACTTATGTGCTGGCACTTTTAGCGGGTCATAAACTTTAACATCTATAGGACCTCTAGCCCCTTTATAAACTGGGTTATCTGCTTTATGGTTATCGCTCGACATAATATCCTCGATGGTTGCATCACTTAACTCTAAGTTTAAGCCACCACTACCAAAACCTTTTAGTTGGGTAATTTCTGGTCCATCGCCATATTCTGACTGTACTACGATTCCACCTTCTTGTGGAGCTGCACTGTGCGGAATAGCCGTATAAATTTTAATATTATTTCTACCTTCTAAATAAGGTTCTAACTGCGCCGAATCTGCAGGTTCAGAAGGATCGTAAGGAATATGTGCATTGTAAGAATAAGCAATAGCAGAGTAATAATATTTTTTATAATTAATTAACTTCTTATCGCCCGTAGCAAATAAATCTTCCTGAATACGGAAAGTATGAGAGATGCCAGAATCGGTCGCATCTACCATTTTAGAACCTGCTAAACTACCTACATCTGCATCAATTGTATAATTGATAAGCGAAGTAATTCCATCCTTAATATCAACAGTAGCAATAAGTCTTGCTTTATCAGGGTCGTTATATTCTGAAGAAGAAACGGTAACACCTCTCAACTGATACAATTTGTATCCTTGGAAATTATATACCGAATCAGGAAATTCTTGAGCCACTAAAATTGGATCTGGTTCAGAATAAGCTTCAAACGCATTATTTGATTTGGTAGGATCATTCCATAAGGATAAAATAATTTCTTTATTTAATTCTCTAAGTGCAATATTTGGTGCATCAGGGCCATTTTTTAATTTAAAGTTATTATCAAATAAAGCCTGTGCTTTTTTATCGGCACGTAAAATAGGAGGTAAGGCAGGACAAGGATATTGGAATCCTTCGTTTAACCAAACTACCCCTACAATTACATCGTTTATATCTCCAGGATTTAATCGGAAAGGACCTGATGATTGTAAGAAACGACGGTCGAAAGGCGTATTATTTTCAGAACATTCTGACCACTCCTCTGGGTTAGAAGGCTCTCCAGGGAAAATATAGTCACACAATTCTGTACCACCGTAACCATTGCCACCACAAGTAAAAGGTGTACCATCTTTCCAAACACCTGCTAAATAACCATAAAAGTGAGATGCATTTTCTGGATTACCACGAACCGAGAAATCATTATCGTAATATACAAATGCCGACATACCTAGTTCTTCATAAATTGCTTGGTCATCATCATCGTAACCAATTAATTTTTCAGGTCCTTTAAAGAAATCCACCCCTAATATAGGAGGCGTATCGCCATAATCACCATCAACAGCATCTCCATTATATACAAACCCGAGTCCTTCTTCTGGTACACAACCAACAAAGTCATCATCGTACTGTCCTAAGTCAGGGTCAACCCATTGTCCAAAATATACACTATCAATATATTGAGTAGAACGGTTGTCTACAACATACTTATAAAATGTCATATTGTTTACTTCGTCATTAGTAGCAAAAGCAAAAGCCAATGCACCAACTTCCAATCCAATAGATTCTCCACCAGTTTCGGTATGTACATTACCTCTATCGTTAAACATCCACCAAATCATTTGGTCGCCATATACGGCTTCAATATCGGGGTCAATTACGGGGTAATCTCCTTCTGTTGGGTCGTAAATACCGTCTCCAGTTACATCGAAAAAAGGTGCTAACTCTTTATCTGGTGGCAAAGCAAAAGCAACAAAATGCGGGTTGTTTCTACCTGGCCATTCTAATATAGATTCGGGAATAGCAGATACAGGTAAAACACCACCTGCTTCGTCTAATTCGCCACGAAATGCATCAATATCGCTACCTAGCACTTCCCAAAATCTATCAAATTCATTACAAGTTTCTTCTTCAATTTGCCCGTCAAGGTCAAGTGGGCCTGGCCAAAAATCGTTACCGCTTTGGCGATACGTTTGTGCAGCAACCTTTAAGTTGTTGAATTGGTCAATACCACCAATCCATAAAGCACCAGCAAAAATAGAGTGACGAGAGGGTTGGTCGGAACCTACGGGCACTTTAGGCACTTCGTATTTTGCTTGGTCCAAATCCCACCACATATCACCACCTGTCATCAGGGTAGTTCTTACATTGTTAATGTTTAACTCAACTTGTGCAGCAGCAGGACTACAGTCCGCTTCTGTTTTTCCACTCTGAGATATAGCGTTTGTACCTGTAGGTATACCAGTGTTTACCCTAGCAGTACTATTGCTATTCCATGCTAACAATGCGAGGACGATTATAAATAACTGTTTACGCATAGTTTAATCGTTTTTAAATATTATTTAATGGTTTTTAGGGAATAAGAAACAACCTACTCGTTAGGCTATTCCTAATCACCTATACTAAAAAAAAAGTATAGACAAATAATTATAGGGTTGGGAAATTGAAGCTACTAGGGGTTTTAGGTTGCAGGTTAAAAATTAACTTAAAACCCTCCTCCCCTATTAGCTTCAATTATGCAATTATTCTGATTTAAAATCCAAGAGACAAACCTATACGACAACGGCGAGGAATGCTGAAGTTGTTAGGGTTGTTTACTTTAACTTGGTATTGGTCTGCAAAAGCATCTTGGTCAACCTGTGCAGCTACGGTTTCTTGTCCTACTGCCGAAGTTACATAACCATCGTCGGCCGCAGCACCTGTGTAAGGATAAACATTTACAACATTACCTGTATTTAATAAATTCTGGATAATGAAATAAACATTTACGTAACGGTCTTTGCTACCTTCTTTTTTACCAAAGTTAAATTTAAAGTCTTTCTCTGCACGCATATCTACACGGAAACTCCAAGGTAAACGCGAACCGTTTAAGCTACCATCTAAGGTACTTTGCGAGCGCACACCGAATTGAGCTTCTGGTGTAGGTTCTTGCTGACGGCTGTAAGGTGTACCCGAACGAGAACGGATAGAGAAGTTAACACCTGCATTGGCTAACACATCGGCACCAAATAATTTAGGGCCATTGTAATCACTGCCCTCATCAAAGCGGTAATCGATGTTTAAGTTAAGCATGTGGCGAGAATCGTAATCTAAAAACTGTAAGGTACGTAAGTTAGGCACGCCAAAATCAATTAAGCTTGCTTGCGAACGGTCGCCCGAACCAGTACCTTCTGCAAATTGTAAAGTGTAGTTTGCTGTTAAACGAATGTTTTGTGTTCTACGTAAATCGTAAGATAACTCTAAACCTTTTACTGTACCAAAGTCAATATTATTATAAGTATTGTAACTAACTGGGAAAGCATAAGGAATGGTAGCCACCTGTACCATATCTTTTAACTCGCGATAAAAACCAGAGATGGTTAAAGCAGAAGATGTTGATAATTTTTGCTTAAACCCGATTTGATAATCAATTGTTTTTTCTGGTTTTAAGTTAGGATTGTTAAACGTACCAGCAACAGATTCTTCTAGGAAGTAGTAATAATCGTAAGGTGTTGTTACAATACGACCTTGTGGACGTTGTGCCAAAATATCGTAGTGAGCAAAGAAGATGGCTTCGTCAGAAATCTCGAAAGAGAAAGCAATACGAGGCATTACGTTTACTTGTGGTTTGTAATCTTCAAACGCTAAATCTGGATCGTACTCCTCATCATTTTTAACATCTGCACCTGGGTTATCAGATAATGGATTAGCCAAATAAGGATTAATGTTACCACCCGATAAAAGTACATCTGGGTTGTTAATGGCTAAACCAGAACTGTTGTACCATTGTGTTTCGTTACGATAACCCAAAAGTTTAGTTGGGTCTACTGCATTATCTACATATACTACATAGTCGTTGCCAATTGTTCCTGGGTGTTCGCCAAACTCACTAACATCGCCAGCAGTACGTACTGCATATAATGGAGAGTAAGCATCTTTAGATACTTTTTGGTTTGCGTCGAAGCGGTCAACACGTACTCCAATATTAAAGATAAGATCTTTAAAGGCGAATTTATCTTGTAAGAAACCAGCCATGTATATAGGACGGAAAGCGTCTATTGGACGGGTTTTCATTCCTGCATCATTGGTTTCTGTCCAGAAATCACGGAACCCTGGCGCATCAGTAGCTTTTTCTCCTAAGTAATTAAACCCATAATAACTTACTTGCTCATTACCATCATTAAATAATTCATCTGGCGAAAACATATCTAAAGAGTATTGGTCTGGTGTAATAGAATACACATCAACAAAATCTAAGTTGCCATGTCCAAATTTATCTCTAAAGCTTTTATCAAAAAACGATTGTTCTCCAGAACGAATAAGATCGTAAGTAATCGTATCATTTGTACTAAATACTTGTTGAGAACCATCGTAATCTTCTAATGCAGTTTCCTCTCCATCAATTAACAAAGTTGGGTTATCAAGGTCTCTAACAATATCACGACCAAAAGAACCAATACGGTCAAACATTACATCCCATAAACCTTCTGGGTATAAGTAATACTGACGGTCGATACGCTGTTCATACTCAAATCCAAATTCGATAGCGTGTTTGTTACGATCGGCACCACCAGGACGTTTTAAATCAAACGAACCATTAAAGGTTAAACGATACTGATCGTTTTCATCGTTACTATAAGTACCATGCGCTTTACCTGGCACATACGATAAACTATAAGCCGACTCTAAAGAGGTAGACTGTTGACCATTGATTAAGCCACCATTGTTAACAACTTGAATAAGGTTGCTGTAGTACTGCTCATTATCGTCGCCTGCTAAATCAAAATACTGTTCGGTATGGTTCGATTTTTCAGGGTTAACATCGCTAGGAGTAAATGTTACTAAGGTATCTTGGAAACCTTGAAACTCCCAACCTGTTACCGTAACATTATTACGTTCTACTTGTCCTTGTACATATACAGGCGCACGGTTGGTTCCAAATTGTCCTACATAACCATAATCAAAGAAATTATCTTGAAAAACAGGGTCTTCTGCTTTTAGTCTTGATTTGGTATAATCAAACTGAACCGAGTAGTAGGCATTTTGTAATACCGAAGGAGTCGCATCTGTATCTTCGCTTGCATCCATAGTACGGTTAGAACCTAAGCGTTGTGTAAACCTACCATATACACGGTATACATTGGAAGTAATCGAAGGCATGTGCCAATAGTTAAACATCTCGAAGCGACGCATATAATCACGGTAGCCTTGGGTACGGAATAAGGTACCGCCTGCTCGATTGTTGTAGGTACCACCAAAAGTTAAATTAATACCTTGTACTGGTTGAAAATCTAATTTAGTAGCAATACTTAACTCATCCTTTTTTACATTATTTTTGTACTTCAACTTCTTCATGCCATCATAAGTCACATAGTCTGTTTGTTTTAAGAAACCAGAAGTTTCTGACTGTATCAATGGATTAGCACGAATGCTGTCAAGTACTGCATCATCAGTTGTATATAACTGAACTGCCGAAGGGTCATCATCATCTTCATGCAAATACTCGCCCGAAAGGAAGAAACCTAAAATAGGACGTTCGCCAGGTTTACCTTTATTAACTCTTAATAAAGGACCCGATAAACTAAAGTTAGCTAAGTAATAGCCGTAGTTGTCTAAAAACTTAGAAGTTTCTAGCTCAATACCGCCTGCAAATTGGTTAGATGGACCACGGGTAGTAATATTAATAATACCGCCTGTTGCATCGCCATAACGTGCAGGCACACCGCCTGTTACTACGGTTAACTGTTCGATGGCTGATGCAGGTAACGCGGAAGTACCACGTACCTTAATACCATCAATGTAATAGTCGGTCGCTTCCGAACGAGAACCTTTTACGTTCAGGCTTCCGCCTTCATCCGATTGGAAAACCCCTGCTGCATTAGAAGCAATAGAGGCAACATTACGAGTAGGAAGATTTTGAATATCTTCTTTGGTAACGGTAGAACCTGTTGAGGTTTCATCTGCTTGTAGAAGTGGTACTTTATAAGATACAATTTCTACAGCTTCTAAAAGCTCAGATTCTTCATTCATTTGAGCATCAAGGAAAGTAATTTTATCGGCACTTACTAATACGCCCGATATTACTTTTTTCTGATACCCTACATAAGAATAGGAAACTTCATACGACCCTGCTGGTACTGGTTTAATAGAGTAGTACCCGTCAAAATCGGTTTGAGCGCCTATTAAGGTACCGTTCACTACAATCGAAACATTCGCAAAAGGAACGGTTTCGCCTGTTTTAGTGTCGGTCACCTTGCCCTGAATTTCTCCCATCTGAGCGAAAGCCACTCCGCTGCCTAGGAGAAAACAGAAAAACATGAATAGAAATCTTGCCATAGGTGTAATTTTATAATTAACAATATATATCTAATGTTATGTTTATTTTTTGTATTATTTGTGTTCTACACTAGCATCCTCTACCCGCTTCTTCTTAAAATCAATTGCACAAAAAATGTTAATACTAGTAATGAGAAAAGACAAAACAGACCACCATAACGGGTGCTTTTAGCACATAAACTACTGTAAAAGCTGCTTTTATATTTACTTGATTACTAATAGGCTAGTAATGTAAATTGTAGGTCTACAATCTGTATAATTAAAAATAGTAGGTAAAAATAGTAAGTTTATTGAACTTTTCACATACTGTTTTTGTTTCTGACAGATCGCTGACATACAAAAGAACCCTGCTTTTAACTTATTCTTTTTTATAAACCCCTAATTATCAGCCCATTAAGCACCCTTTAAATGGCAAGAATAGCATTTGCGACTTTTACGGGCTAATTTTTAAAGCATTTAATATGGCCAAATTTTCTGTTCTTTCTTGTGTAAGCTTTTTTTACATTTGTTCTAAACAATAGCTTCCATTTTGCACTATTAATAGAAAAAAAACAGCAAATAGCTCTTGCTACAAAAGCTTGCATACAAAAAATAATTGTTTATCAATAAAAATTGGAAATTTAATAGGATAGTGTGGTCAACTAAAGTTATCAATGCATTTCTATTACTTTCTTTAAATATTTTTAATTTTAGATAACAAGCAGTAAGTACTTAGGCACAATTCCCTATATCTCCCCTTCACAAAAATGAGTAATTAAACGGCAAAAAAAAAGTACTTAATTTTCCCCTTATCAAAAAACATTGGTTTCTTTTGAAAATTTAAATCCTTAACAATCAATCATTTAAAAAAAAGCATTCTTCTTTCTATCGTCTTTTCTATTCACTTTATCGCCTAAGTTTTAATTTTTTTTTAACACAAAAATGAGTATTCTATCCTTTTTTAAAAGATTTTAGTTAACACTTTAAAACAACCTACTGTAGCAAAGTCGCCTAAATACCAAGTACTAGGTGTGCACTACTCCCAAAAGTGTTATCTAACAGTTACAACTTGCTAATAAATGATTGATTAGTTTTCTAAAGCCTTGCACAAACTTATAAAATCTTCTATACTCAACTCTTCGGCTCGCTTGTGCATGATATTGGCAGGCAGCATGGCTTCGTCAAATAATAAGGGAGGTAAAGCGTTTCGTAATTTTTTGCGACGTTGGCTAAAAGCTTGTTTTACCACTTTTCTAAATACGGTTTCCTCAATTCGGTCTTCATAATCCTTGTGTCGTTCTAGTCGTATTACTGCCGACCAAACCCTAGGAGGCGGGTCAAATGCATCAGGTGGCACATCAAAAAGGTAGGTTACTTTATAAAAGGCTTGCACTAGTACGGTAATTACGCCATAGGCTTTTTTTCCTGGCGATGCAGCAATTCGTTGTGCTACCTCCCGTTGAAACATCCCTACCATTTCTAATGCAATATCTTTGTTTTCTAATATTTTAAAAACAATTTGAGAAGAAATATTATACGGAAAATTACCAATTACGGAAAACGGATTGGTGGTAATTGTCCAAAAGTCAACTTTTAATACATCCGCATTAATAATACGCCCTGCTAGTTGTGGATAGCGTTTTAATAGTAATTGCGGCAAGCGTTTATCTAGCTCAATAACATGTAAATCTAATTCCTTTTTTTGTAGTAGGTATTTTGTTAAAACCCCTTCGCCTGGGCCTATTTCAATGACCTTATTTTTTTGTTTTTCTACTGCTGCTGTTTCTTCCTCCGCATTTAACTCGGTTATTGCTGGCAAATAGTTAAATTGCAAACTGTCTACAATATCCATTGCAATATCGCTGCGAATTAAAAAATGCTGCCCAAACGATTTTATTTTTTTCATGTAGCTGGAATTGGTCTTATCTTTTTAACAAAACAAAGGCAAAACATACGGCTTATAACAACTAAGTACCTGCATGTAAATAACCGACATATTTTTACAATAGATTTTTTTTTGCTAGACTAGGCGAAAAACGCAGGCATAGTAGCACTACGACGAGTATTTTCAACGACGGATAGCGAAAAAAAAGCCTGTCAAAAGTGTCGATTATTTGTATGTAGGTACTTAAAATACCACTTAAAACACCTAGAAGTAAACATATTGCTAGTTTTAGTGCTATTGTCGGGATATAAAATTTAAATTTAAGTACCTTTGCAATCGGTTTTCAAGGTAGGCATTTATTTTAGGAATAGCTTGTTTCTATTCAACAATTTTGCTGCGCTGCCTTTTGCCCTTTGTAATAAAAAAAGATGTTCTTCCATTAACCCATTTGTGCCAGTAGCCTCCAATTTCTGTTGCTAAGGGACGCAAACTAAATAACTGTCCCTAATTGCTAAGTGGCTTTATTGCCAAATTGTTTTTCAAGTAGTGCTAACGAAGCAGCTTTTCGCATTAGCATAAAAACAATTTAACCATTATCGAATGTTGAAGACTAAATAGACGGCTTGGGTTAGGTGACACACAAAAAAAATCAAAAATCAATTAAATAGCGAACATGAATTTAAAATCAGTAAAAAAAGTAGCAGCAAGTTCTTCTATTGCTTATGTTGCAGATATGGATACGAACTGGAAGCAGCTTGGACTAGCACAAAACGAGATTGACTATATTAGCAGTCAATTAAAAAAAGACGTACTGCAAATAGTATTAAACGACTTAGGTAAAGTACGCTTAATTTGTGTTTTTAAACAAGACAAAGAAGCGTACAAAACCTTAGAAAATTGTAGGATGGCTGGTGCCGAAGCTACTAAAACGCTTAACAAATTAAAAATTGATGCCGTAACCGTTATTAATGAGAGTAGAGATGCCGACGCAGCTATTTTATTTGCAGAAGGAATGGCTTTAAGCAACTACCAATTTTTAAAATACAAAAAAGATGCGGCTAAAGAACAAAACAGCCTCCAAGCAATTGCTGTACTAGCCGACTCTGCAAGTCCCGAAGAAGTAGCCGCCCTACAAGCATTAGTAGAAGGCGTTTGTGCTAGTAGAGATTTAGTGAACGAACCCTTGAGCTATTTAACTGCCGAACAACTAAGCGCAGAAATAAAAAAACTAGGAAGGAAAGCCAAGTTTAAGGTAAGTGTTTTTAATAAGAAAAAAATTACCAGCCTAGGAATGGGCGGCCTACTTGCCGTAAACCTAGGAAGTATGGACCCGCCTACCTTTAATATACTAGCGTGGAAACCTAAAAAACCAGTTAACGATAAACCTATTATTTTAGTAGGTAAAGGCGTAGTATACGATACAGGTGGTTTGAGCTTAAAACCTACTGCCAACAGCATGGATTATATGAAGTGCGATATGGGTGGTGCCGCCGCTGTAATTGGTGCGATATATGCCATTGCAAAAAACCAATTACCTGTGCATGTTATTGGTTTAATACCAGCAACCGACAACCGCCCAGGCTTAAACGCTTATGTGCCAGGCGATGTAATTACCATGCACAACAAACTAACCGTAGAAGTACTTAACACCGATGCAGAAGGACGGATGATACTTGCCGATGCATTAAGTTATGCTCAAAAATACAAACCAGAAATGGTAGTAGATGCTGCTACACTAACAGGCTCGGCAGTAATGGCAGTTGGAAATCATGGATTGGTGATGATGAGTAATACCGATGACAATAACAGCAATAAAGCCCTCCTTAAAAAAGGCAGCTATAAAGTTCACGAACGAGTAGTAGAAATGCCTTTATGGGAAGAATACCAAGAACAACTAAAATCGGAAATTGCCGATCTTAAAAATATTGGTGGCCGTTTAGCAGGGGCAATAACCGCTGGTAAGTTCCTAGAAAACTTTACCGATTATCCCTGGATGCATGTAGATATTGCGCCAATGGCCTGGTCGTTTACCGAAAATGGCTACCGACCTAAAAATGGTACTGGCGTAGGGGTGCGCTTGTTTTACGAATTTATTAAACAACGTGCCGAAAATAAATAGTTTTTCACCTATAAATGCTGATACATGCACAAACATCCTAACAAAAAAAATACAAAATCTCCTCGCAATAGTCATCAAAACAGTACTGATAGCCGAGATAAAGCACCTGCAAACGATGCAAAAGGTAAAACAACAACAATGGGCAAAGCTGCTCACGAAGAAAAAGTTGCCACTCAAAAAGCAGTAGCAACCGATAAACCTTACAAGGGCAAACCTCGTATTGGCATTAGCATGGGCGACCTAAATGGCGTAGGCATAGAAGTGATTATTAAAACCTTCCTAGATAAGCGCATGTTTAAATACTGTACGCCTATTGTATATGGTTCGTCTAGGGTGTTTTCCTATCACCGCAAGGTATTGCAAATAGACGAATTTCAGTACAACATTACCAACTCCGTTAAACGCCTTAAAACCGATGCCTGTAATATTTTAAATTGCTGGCAAGAGGAAGTGCCCATTACCATTGGCCGCCCAAATCCTAAAGTAGGACGTTACGCATTAAAATCTATTGAAGCCGCTATTTATGATGTAGGGCAAGGCAACCTAGATGCAGTTGTAACCGCCCCCGTTAATAAGCACGTAATTAACTCTACCGAAACTCCTTTTAAAGGACATACAGAGTACATTACTCAAAAATTTAATATTGACGAAAGCTTAATGCTACTAATAGGCGAAAAATTAAAGGTGGGTTTGGTAACCAATCATTTACCAATAAGTGCGGTTGCTAATGCCATTACGCCTCAAATTATTAAGAAAAAAATAGGCATTATGTACCAAAGCTTGCAAAAAGACTTTGGTATCATCAAACCTAAAATTGCCGTGTTAGCATTAAACCCTCATGCTGGTGATGATGGCTTAATTGGCGAAGAAGATTTAAAAATTATACAACCTACTGTTGAAAAAATGGCTGAAAAAGGTACTACCGTTTTTGGACCTTTTGCCGCTGATGGTTTTTTTGGCAATGGCTTGCACTATCAGTTCGATGCCATTTTAGCCATGTATCACGACCAAGGACTAGTGCCATTTAAAGCACTAAGTTTTGGCGCAGGCGTTAACTTTACCGCTGGCTTACCTATTGTACGCACCTCGCCCGATCATGGTACGGCTTACGATATTGCTGGTAAAAACAAAGCCTCTGAAGACTCTTTCCGCAAATCTATTTTTACAGCCATTGACATTGTGAACAATCGCCGAAACTATAACGATATGAATGCCAACAAACTTGGTAATATAAACATGTCGGAAATGGATGGACATGTGAAAGAATATTAGTTTTTTGGTAGAAAGTGTTTTTGTAGAAGGCCTAAAGTACTTTCTACAAAAATACCTGCTACCTGCTACCAATACGAAGTTGGCTAATAACCAATAAACCTACCAAAGCAGGTAACATTAAATTAATAACCCACAAAGAAAAAGTAGCCGCTAAAATTCCAATATGATTGCTAGTAACATAGCCCATAAAAAACAAGGCTACATTTCCTCGTACGCCTAACTCTATTAAAGCAATAGATGGCACTAAGGTTTGCACAAAAAAAATACTGCTGATAAACACAAAGGCGGTAGGTAAATTTAAAGAAATACCCAATGCTTGCAATAACAACCAATATTGTAAAGTATAAGTGGCATTACGCAATACCGATAAGCCTAAAATGCGACGCAAAATAGGACGATTAAAAGCGGCAACTACCTCTAGGCAGTCACTCAGTTTTTGGAGTCGTTTAGATTTAATTTTTTTAGCCAGTATACGAAGTGTTACCAAATTAAAATAAAACCATACACCAACTATAATTCCTAGTAAAGCAAATAGACTTGCACTGTACACCATCCACTTAGAAAGTGGTACATACCAATAACAAAATACCGCAAAGCCCAACAAGCCTGCGCTCATATTAGCCATTAATTGCGCCAAACTTCCTACTAGGGTAATAGCAACAGCTTCTAGTTTATCGGCTTTTTCTAATAGTAATACCCTACCGCCATACTCCCCCACTCTATTGGGCGTAAATAAGGATAAAGTAATGCCACAAAACACGGCCTTTAAAGCCTGCACAAACGATAATTGCTCTACTACCTGCATTAACTGCTGCCATTTAACACTTTCAATTCCCCAGTTTACAAACATTAAAGTCAAGGTTACTAGCACCAAAAATATACTGGTAATGCTGAGTTGTTCGGTAAAGGCTTCTAGGAGTGCGCCAATATCTTTGCGTCCAAATATTTGATAGTATAAGGCCCATAGCAATAATACCAAAATACTTATTTTGAATATGACTACTAGCAATTGCCGCCAAGTTAAAGTCGCTAAATTAATGTAGTTGGTACTGCTCAAAAACGATGTGATAATTAGTAAATAAATAGCCTGCGCCGCAAAGTTAATGGTTTTATTAGGCATTATCGCATAAAATCACATCTGAACCATTCTTTTATACTGCTTGTTGATAGCATGTTAAGCAAGCTCCTAAACTAAATTCCAGAAACATTTTGGGAGGTTTAACATTTTAGATTATTCGATAAAACAAAAGGAGTCAATCATGCATTTTTTCACAAGGAAACTCGTTAAGCCTGGCGATTTAAACGGCAGCAATACCCTATTTGGCGGCAAACTTTTAAGCTGGATAGATGAGGAAGCTTATATTTATGCAACTTGCCAATTAGGAAATGCCAATGTAGTAACCAAATTAATATCGGAAGTAAACTTTGTAAGCTCGGCAAAGCGAGGCGATATTGTAGAAATTGGTGTGGAGCTAGTAAAATTTGGCCGCACCTCTATTACCCTACGCTGTGTAGCCCGCAACAAATTAACCCAAGTTGTTATTATTAGCATCGACCAACTCGTGTTCGTAAACCTAGGAGAAGATGACAAACCTGCCGCACATGGAAAAATGGTGGAAGTTGCGCCTGTTGTATCCTAGCCGTTCTACCAAAATGCGGGCTACGTTCTACAAAAAACTACTTCGGACACTCCCCTTTCGTCCAAGTTTTTAAACCTGCGATGGTAGCAAAACACTCGTTCGAGTAGGTTTTACCATCACAGCCGCAAACAGGTTCCCACGTTTGAATGCAAGCATCTTTAGAAATTTTTGATTTATCAATACAATCGGAGTTGTTTTTACATTCTTGTTGTAAAAGCAAAGTAAAACAAGTAGCCAGTACGAGTAAATAATTAAGGATGGTCATAATTGTATTTTTTACGGAATGGAAAAATAAAGTAAAAATGGATAGTGTATAACTAATAACAACAACGATTCCACTCCCAAAAAGGAAGCGGAATCGAGCGTTGTTGTTAAGAAGGATTGAATATAATTACTTAATAGCTATTCGGTCTTTAGTCGAGTCTTTATCGGTGCGTAACCTACGGGAGGAATTAATAGTACCGCCATTTGCTAATAAAATACCTGCCACATAAGGCGCAGCCATCGACGTACCACTCATTGTAGCATAACCACCATTTAAATGACACGACCGAATACTTACCCCTGGCGCAGCATAATCAACTGGCGGATTGCCATAGTTAGAAAAACTAGCAATATCATAGTTCCAATTCATGGCAGAAACGGTGTACACCCGACTAACGTTGATACGTGCAGGAGATTTTGAACTAGCATGGGCATTGTCATTACCTGCTGCTACTGCAAAATAAACCCCTGATGCTGCTAATGATTTAATTTCGTCTTCCGCTTCGGCAGGGTCTAAATTCCACAATTCGTCCCACCAGCTAGGAGGGGTCATACCTAAACTCATATTTACCACATCCTTTGCAATAGAGTAACGGCTTACATGTTCTAGGCCTTCCAACACATCCGACCAAGAGCATCGTCCTCCACTTGTACATACTTTTACGGGTACTACCCATGCACCTGCTGCTACACCTCTTGTACCAATAGAATTGTTTTTAGCCGCAACAATTCCTGCACAGTGTGTACCATGTCCATGATCGTCTTCAGAGGAAGTAGTATAACCTACTGTAGATTTACCAAAGCTTGTTTTTACATTTAAATCAGGATGGTCGCCGTCAATTCCCGTATCTAAAATCCATGCCCAATAAGCACTGCCTGTTTTGTCTGTCCAACCCGTATAATTGGTTCCCCAGCTAGGAGATTGTGCTAATACTAAAGCAGCATCGGGTTCAGGTTCAGGACTAGTAGAAGGCATAGCATCTATCTCGTAAAAAAAGTCGTTGCCAAAACCTAACAATTCGGGTGCAGCTTGGGCCTTTTTAGCAAAACTTCCACTAGTACTACGCGCTGCACTTTTTACAGAAAAACCAACAACACTACCTGTAAAAACTTGATCTACCATACCAGGTGCAATACCAAAACGTTCTTTGGCAATTTTCATTACTTCCTTTTTTGTTGCTTTTTGGTGTGCATCAAAAGCTTTAGCCTTAGCTTCTCGATCAGTATATTTACGTTTACTGCTTTTTTGCTTACTCATAAAAGAAGGCACTACCTTATCTTTAAGTATAAAAATATAACTATTAGGAATAATTTCCGCTTTCTGTTTACTTTTCGGGTTTTTCTTAAACGGAATTTCTTTTACTTTAAAGTCTGCCTTTTGTTCTTTTATCTCTGTTTTCTTTCCCTGTGGTTGTGCATTTATTTGCCACGTAACGGTAGTAATTAATAGCAAAATAAAAAGTGAGTTGATGAGTGATTTTTTCATAGTAAAATTTAATTAAAAGATTAAGAAAATAAATTAAAAATATATAATACGATTGTTTTAAAATTTACTTTTGCTTAAAATTAAAGTAGGGTTTAATTTTATTAATTATTCATTTAAACACATTTTAAAATAAATTTATTAATCAAATTAAATAAGCAGATTTAAATTAATTAGGACCCTGCTGTTCCCTAGTGGCTCAAAACTTAAGTTGCTGATGATTAAGTCGCCGTATTTTTTTCTGCTACAAGGCATTGCGAGCGAGCATAGCCGTAGCTACGTGAGGGAGCAATAACGCAGTAGCAGGAAAAAAAGACAAGGCTTGGGTCATCAAGAACTTAGGTTTTGAGTCACTAGTAGACAAACTTCGTCCACAGCATTTTAATGGAAATGCTTAAATTTAAAAATAAATAAAGTGATTAATTCCTAGTAACTTAATAGTAATGAATATTAGTACTTTTTTTAGCTACAAGGCATAGAAATCCTATGTCCTTAAAAAATAAGGAAGCTCTATTTTCAGTAAAAAACGATTAAAAAAAATCAGGTCAGTATATTACTGTACTTCAGGTCAGGTTAAGGTACAGAAATATAAATACAGGTCGGTTAATGTGAAATGCAATACAAAAACTATATGTAAGTTATTCTTTTCTTGAGGTATTTGTAGCAAAAATAAACCATTTTATTGGGATTGTCAATAGGTGATGCAAAATTTCTTTCCTTTTTTTATTTTTTCTTTGCAATAAAAAATGGGAGTGCTTGTTTTTGAGTTCTTTTTAAATTTACTTTTTAATTAATTGTTTTTTATTTTTTTGCTTTATTATTTGATAATGATTGAATGTAATCTATAAGCATGGAATCCATAGAAGGCAAGCAGTCTGCTTGAACCTATCTATTTCTCTCCCTTATAATTACACCCAAATATTTTCTACTGCGAAACAATTACGTTCTTGTTAATAATTAATTATTTTATTACCCCAGTTAATTCTTTCGTAAATATCTTTCATAGGAATACTTAGTTCTAAGGAAGAAAAATAGACTTGCTTGTTTATTCCTTTAATTCTGGTT
>JAHDBT010000526.1 GCA_020630215.1 Bacteroidota bacterium | reverse complement strand
TTTTTTTGACATCAGCATAATATCCAAAAAATCCCAACATCCTGACCATCCAAATTCAGACATTTTTATATGCTGATGATAGGTTTTTTTTGAATTTTATTGTTAAATACAAATGGGATTTCTGCGCTGTAGGCGCAACCTGTTTATAGAAAATAAATACCACCAAAACCTAGCACTATAGGTGCAACCTGTTTATAGAAAAAAATTGCCAAACAAACTAGCACTATAGGTGCGACCTGTTTGCCTTTTCTTAAAAGAAAGATAAAATAATGCTTAAAGCATCGTACAAAAAAAATGTGCGATGCTTTTTTTTCTAGCAATCCCCTCCCCTCCTACAAATACCGTTTAATCTCCTCTATAATTCCTCTATTATTAGCCAACCGAGGCACTTTATGCTGCCCTCCTAATTTCCCTTTTCGTTCTAACCATGCATAAAAAGTGCCATTGGGTACGGCTTGTACAATAGGCAATTTCATCGCAATGCTGTTAAAACGTTTGGCTTCGTAATCGGAATTGACTTGTTGTAGGTTTTGGTCGAGGAGGGTGGTAAATTGGCTTAATTTTTTGGGCATGGTTTCAAACTCAATGAGCCATTCGTGTGCGCCGTTTGTTTGTTCGCCAAAGTAAATGGGAGCAACAGTATATTCTCGTACTTTTACTTGTAGCGACTGGCAAGTCCTGCTAAGGGCAAGGTCGGCATTGGCTACAATTACTTCTTCGCCAAAGGCATTAATGTATTGTTGGGTGCGGCCTGTAATTTGTATTCTGAAAGGGTTTAGGGTGGTGAATTTTATCGTGTCGCCAATCATATATCGCCATAAACCTGCATTGCTCGAAATTACGAGGGCATAATTTACACCTGTTTGTACTTCGTTTAACTGCAAGGTTTGGGCTTCCTTTGGCGATTTACCCAACTCGCTAAGGGGCATAAATTCGTAAAAAATGCCGTGGTCGAGCATCAGCAACATATCGTCCCTATTAGGCGCATCTTGCATTGCAAAAAAACCTTCCGAGGCATTGTAGGTTTCCCAGTAATGCATTTTTTTATTCGGAATTAGCTGTTCAAACTGTGCTTTGTAAGGCACAAAACTTACGCCGCCATGCAAGTACAATTCTAAGTTGGGCCATACTTCTAACAAATTACTTTTTCCTGTTTGGGCTAAAATGCGCTCAAATAATACCAACAACCAAGTGGGTACGCCAGCAAAGTGGGTAATGTTTTGAGGGATGGTAACTTCGGCAGTGCGGGCTAGTTTTTCTTCCCAATTTTCTAGTAAAGAAACGTCGGTATTGGGCGTGCGGATGTAATGCCCTACTTTAGGAATGTTTTGCATCAACACCGCCGATAAATCGCCATAACGAGCCTGTGCGTTTAGTTCGTTAATGCGGTGACTACCACCTAGCACAAGGCATTTGCCCTTATACAATTGGGTGTTAGGCACACTTTTGCAATACAACGCCATCGTATCAGAACTGCCTTTAAAATGACACTGCCACATGCTTTGCCTACTCATAGGAATAAACTTGCTTTTTTTGCTGGTTGTACCCGACGATTTAGCGAACCATTTAGTACTACCTGGCCATAAAACATTGGCATTGCCCCGCATCATTAATTGTATATAAGGATACAAGCTTTCGTAATTGTTTAAGGGAACCTGCTGTTTAAAATCGGTAACTGTTTGTATAGCGGCATAAGCGTGCATTTTACCCCATGCGGTATTTTTAGCCGTTTTTAGAAGCTGGTTAAATACCTGTAATTGGGCAGCACAGCCATTATTTATCCATTGTTGAATTTGTGGATTGCGGCGGTTAAAGTGGTAATATAATAGTTGGTTGATGGCTTGCATTTGTCAAAGATAAGACTTTTATAGGAAGACATATAAAATAAAACCTTTGTTTTTGTTGTGCCAATAAATGCAGCTTGCTTACTTACATCAAGGTAGAAAGAAGTAGCAAAAGCATTCGGCATTTCCGATTAATTTCTTGTACCTTTGTCACCTACTTGTTAATTGATTTAAATCTGTTTGCACAAGCTCTCTGCTATTGCTATTCCCTAATTTTTTCTAAAAAAAATCACAAAATGCCTCGAACAAAAAAAGTAACTTTTAACAACGAACATGCTTATGTAGCTATTATGGCAGGTGGCGTAGGCAGCCGTTTTTGGCCAGCAAGTAGAGAAGCACATCCAAAACAATTTTTAGACATTTTGGGAACGGGTCAAACCTTAATACAAACGACTTACGAACGGTTTAAAAAAATTGTTCCCGAAGATCATATCTATATTGTAACGGGCGAACAGTACCGTTCTACCATACACGAACAATTACCCAATATCCAAGATTTCCAGATTGTAGCCGAGCCTTTTCGCAGAAACACAGGCCCTTGCATTGCGTATATGGCACATAAATTGGCTGCTAAAGATTCGCAAGCAACGTTTATTGTAGCTCCTTCCGACCATTTAATTTTAGATACCGACCAGTTTGAAACCGTTGTTCGCAAAGGATTGACATTTGCTGCTGAAAATGATGTGTTGGTTACGCTTGGTTTACAACCTACTCGTCCGCATACGGGTTATGGTTATATTCAGTACGACGACGAACAACATCACGAAGGCATTTACAAGGTACGTACTTTTACCGAAAAACCCTCCTACGAAATTGCCAAAACTTTTATTGATAGTGGCGATTTTTTATGGAATTCGGGCATTTTTATTTGGGATGTAAATAGTATTATAGATGCGTTTCGGAGTCACCAACCAGATATTAACGAATTGTTTGGGGATATTAAGGAGGCTTATAATTCGCCCAAAGAAAAAGCTGCCATTGCTAAAGCCTACTCTTTAAGTAAAAATATTTCTATTGATTATGCCATTATGGAATATGCCAATAATGTGCATGTTATTCCTGCCAGTTTTGGCTGGAGCGATTTAGGTACTTGGACTTCCTTATGGGAACTGCACGAAAAAGATGCAAAAGGCAATGCTTTTCAAGGCAATAATGTGATGGTGTACGAATCGGAAAATTGTTTGGTAAGCGCACCGAAAGATAAGCTGGTTATTTTACAAGGACTAGACGATTATTGTATTGTAGATACTGGTGATGTGCTGATGATTTGCCGCATGGAAGAAGAACAAAAAATTAAACAAATTAACTACGATGTGCGGAAAGGAAAAGGAGATTTGTACTTATAGTGGTCAGTGGTCAAATCGTTCGCTGTCGCTTACTGTCAGCAGTCAGTTTATATGCTGGCGTTTTTTTTAGTAGTCAGATCGCTTCGCTATTAGTTTTATATGTTGATGATTTTTTTGTAGAAGAACGGTTTTTATTTAGCATGGAGGAGGCTTGAATATTGAACGTTGGTGATTATTTGAACATTGTGATTTGATAATTGGTCATTCAAATAAAAAAAGCCCGTACTATATAAATATAGCACAGGCTTAATATACTAGGACGATATTATTTTCTGTTGGGAGCTTATTGTATTGTAAATTACTTTACTCTTTGTTGGCTTTAGATTAGGGCGTTGTGGTATTTTCCTTTAGTGTTTTAGCTAATCCCTAGCGTAATGCGCCACCTCTTTGAGCAGCAATATTGCGTTGTATAGTTGTATAAGATGCTTTTTGTGTTGGGCTTAAAACAGCTTTGATAGCAACATCACGGCTTTTGTAAGCAGCTTTCACTTGTGTTTTAAATGCATTGATATTAGTATCTCGTACATTAGTACGTAAGTCGTTGATGGTATTTATGGTGCTTAGGTTAATTTCAGCAATTTCTGCTGTTTGTGCTGGAGTTAATGCTAATCGGCTGCTAATTTGTTTGGTTTGCTTAGTTGCTTGTTCTGTAACACTACTTTGAGTTACTGTTGCTTCTACTGATTTTACAACCCCTGCTTTGCGTACTTTGTTGGCATCGTTGCCGCCAGCCATTGCAGAAAACTGACTTGCTACTACTAATGCCCCTATTGCTAAAATTCCAAATAACTTTTTCATTACTGTGTTGTTTATTATGTTGATTAATTAATTGTGCGTTAATGTGTTTTTCGTGGCTTACATGGTTTTAGATGCAATAAGGAGGAAGAAGTTTAAATGGAAGTTTATTTTTTTTACTTTTTTTCTATTTCGAATCTTTTTCTTTGTATAACAAACCATTATGCATTTTAAACATTCCACATCCTTTTGTTTTTTATACTGCTAGTGCTTCCATAAGCTGCTCTTTAAATAATTTCCTAAAACAGGCTTAAAACACCTACCCTATTTCCTGTAGTTCTACTATCAATAAAAAAAGCTCCAACACTTATTACAAGTATTGGAGCTAACTAATTAAAGGCTTTTGTTTTAGGAGGCTAGTACTTATCTATTTTATAATAGACTTATAATTTACCTAATTTCCTAGCGTAATGAGCCACCTCTTTGAGCAGCAATATTGCGTTGTATGTTTGTATAGGATGTTTTTTGTACTGGGCTTAAAACAGCTTTGATAGCAGCATCACGGCTTTTGTAAGCAGCTTTCACTTGTGTTTTAAATGCTCTGATATTGGTATCTCGTACATTGGTACGTAAGTCGTTGATGGTATTTATGGTGCTTAGGTTAATTTCTGCAATTTCTGCTGTTTGTGCTGGAGTTAATGCTAATTTGTTACTAATTTGGTTGGTTTGCTTAGTTGCTTGTTCTGTTGCGCTTGTTGTTACGGTTGCTTCTACTGATTTCACGATTCCTGCTTTGCGTACTTTGTTGGCATCATTACCACCAGCCATTGCTGAAAACTGACTTGCTACTACTAATGCCCCTACTGCTAAAATTCCAAATAACTTTTTCATTGCTGTGTTGTTTATTATAATTATG
>JAHDBT010000525.1 GCA_020630215.1 Bacteroidota bacterium | reverse complement strand
CAAGCGGTTCTCTTAGCTTAAATATCCAAAGGGATATTTATTTTGCTATCGCAATGGAAGATATTTTGAATTGGCACTTGTAAAAAGTAATTAGTTGTTATATCTTGCAGATAGAATTAATGTTTGGATATAAAAAAGAAAGGAAGCCCTAAAAACATCATTTGCCCATGTCTATACTAAACCACATCGGGTTTTGTGCATTTCTTATAAATTATTATTATAGCTGTTTAGTAACGCATAAAAAATAAATCCGTCATTTCTACTTGATCTTTTGCACTTATCCTGCGTTGCAAATACTCGCCGTAGCTTAGGCTATGGCTGCGTTTTGCGCCTTGTCTAAGCACAAAACCTCTACGTACAAATTGTCGGATTTATTTTTTAAACGTTACTTAGTTACAGTTATTTACCTTTTTGCTACAAGCCAAGAGGCTTGAATACCGTTTGGCTCAAGCGATACGCTTCCGGTCCAGCCTCTTGGCTGGAGCGTAACGGGCTTCAAGCGTGTCGCTTGATGTGAACTTAAACAACTATTTGCACAAAACCCGATGTGGTTGAGTCTAATAACCAAATCACTATGCAATTAACCCACTATCTTTTATTATTTGTGTTTTTATTGGTATCCATGCTGCCCATTCAAGCTCAAAACGGTATTGCTACAATCGCAAAAACAGTTAAGCCTATTTCTCCTTTTGTAGAAGGACAAATTTTTATCAAAATAAATAATTATTGCGATTTCTCTTGGGCAGACAAGCAGCTACAGCAAACTGAAAATTTACAAAACAATTTTCCTGCATTTTACCAAAATCTCCAACAGCACCAAGTAGCAAGCATTGCCAAAGCCTTTCGTTTCCCACACGAAAAACTCAATAGCATTTACCTTGTAAAGTTAGCAGATGCTAGTAAAACGGCTGCTTTTATACGAGCCATGCAAAAGCTTAACTATGTAGCCTATGCCGAACAAGTGCCCTTGTACCGCAATTTTTGTGTTTCCAACGATCCGCTTTTTGGCGACCAATGGGGTTTGCAAAATACCTTTGTCCAAGATGCTTTTGATAATTTAACAAATGAAACTTGTGATTTTTCGGCAGTTTCCTGTGCCGACGAAATTACCATTGCCATTATAGACGATGGCGTGCGCCTAACACACGAAGACCTAGCACCCAATATTTGGGAAAATCCCAACGAAATTGCAGGCAACGGACTAGACGACGACGGCAATGGCTATATAGATGATATGAATGGATGGGATGCATCGGAAAACGACAACGACCCTAATCCTGATGCGGCCTTTATTACTGATAGCGATTTTAACCACGGTACCCATTGTGCAGGTATTGCTGCTGCTGCAACTAATAATAACTTAGGAATTGCTTCCCTTGGATTTAACACCAAAATAGTAGCGGTAAAATGCCATCCTAATAGCACTTATACTGGCAGTGCGCCAGAAGCTTATGCGGGCGTAGATTATGCCATTGCTACTAAAGTTAATATTATGAATATGTCGTGGGGAGGCAATGCTTTTTCTGCAAGTTACCAAGCCCTGTTTAATGTTGCCAATAGCCTGGGCATTGTTTGTGTGGCAGCAGCAGGAAATAGCGGAGTAGCTACGCCGCTGTATCCCGCATCTTACGAGGGGGTAATTAGCGTAGGAGCAAGCAATGAAAACAATCAAATAGCCTTCTTTTCCAACTACGGAGCTACTGTTGATATTATGGCTCCTGGGCAAAATATCATAAGCACCCTAGCAACAGCCGATGATGCCTATGGCGAGTTGAATGGCACTTCTATGGCTTGCCCTTATATAGCAGGAGTTGTAGGGTTAATGCTGTGTTTTGATAGCAGCCTTAGCCCAAATGCCATTGAAACCTGTATGCAAGAAACGGCTACCAACATTAATATGTTTAATCCTGGCTTTACGGGGCTAATAGGCGCAGGATTGATTAATGTAGATGGTATTTTAAATTGTGTAAAAGTGCCTACAGTAGCCAATTTCGATATAGCGTTTGATTTTTATTGTCCCAACACAGCTATTACGTTCGATAATTTAACTACAGGACCACCACCTATTAGCTATCAATGGGATTTTCCTGGCGGTATTCCTGCAAGTTCGAGCAACGCAAACCCTAGCGTGATTTACCCCGCAACTGGCGAATATACCATTACCTTAACCGCAACCAACGAATACGGCAGTAATTCCTTGGAGCAAAATATAACGATAGACATTCCAACGGCAAGTATTAGTGGTAATAGCACCATTATTGGCGGTTCAAACATCAACCTTACCGTCAATTACAACGGGTCTATTCCCTACAGCATTACCTACTCCGATGGTACCGACGAACATACCATCACAGATATTATTACTTCGCCTTATGCGATTACTGTAAATCCAAGCGATACCACCAGCTATACACTTGTAAATGTAAATAATGGTGCTTGCGACGCAAGCATATCAGGAACAGCAAACATTAATGTAATACAATTGATAGAAGGCAATATATGCCAACATACTACCATCTACGGAACCGAAGAAGAAAATAAAATACTCGCTAGATCGTATTACGATATAGATGAGGAGATTATTTACTTTTGTGGAAAAGATCCCGACTTGTTTGCTGTTGATGCAAAAACAGGAGAAAATATATGGGACAAAAAATTTAATGCGTTTAATGTTCCGAATGATATTACAATGGCTCCTGGTGGCGATTTGGTGATGGCGGCCAGTACTGGCGGGCATTTGCACGTTTACCGCACTACCAGTAACGAAGGAGAACTTTTATGGGCAAAGCGTTTCGCAAATACTACTAGTGTACAAATTCGACCAGCTATTGAACGGGGGACAAACGATTCCTACTTTGTGAGCTGGTATGAATTTTTTGAGGAAGGGGACCATGATATTGGAGTCCTTAAGTTGGATTCGAATGGAAATGTTTTGATGGCAAAAGTTTTTGATGTTAATGGTGGCGACGACCAATTTGGCGAAATGATAAGCGATGGCAATGGTGGCGTGTATATTACAGGGGAAGTAGAACTGGACCAAACCGTATTTTTAATGCATTTAGATGCCGACCTAAATGTAATTCAGGCAGCACAGTATATTCCAGATACACCTTATTCTTTGAACAATACTTTTGCAATTTGCCCATTACAAGACGGTGGCTTTGCCTTATCTGCCTGGCGAAATGGAGAGGACGAAACAGAGGAGTATACCACCTTATTTAAACTAAATAGTAATTGGGATTTTGAGTGGGCAAGAGCTATTTATCCTACAGATGCATTTTCTGTTTGGGCGCAACCTATGAATATACTACAAGATAATGAAGGTAATATTTACATAGATGGGAATAGCAAAATTAACCTCGATTTTGCTAGTTATTTTGTTTGTAAATATACCAATGATGGGGAGTACTTATGGAGTAAAACCATGAAAGATGCCGACAGTTTTAACTTGTTAGAAGCTTCACCGCCTTCTATGGTCTACAATCCGAATACCCCCGGTTACGATTTTACTATTGGGTGTGATATGTGTTATAATGACCAACTTAACCGTATTTGAAGCACAAGCTTTTAATATAGATACTACTATTTGTATCGGGGAAACTTATTTTGTACAAGGCGAATTACAAAACACAAGCGGTGTGTATATGGATTCGCTAATGAGTGTGCAAGGATGCGATAGTATTATAAGCACCAACTTAACCGTATTTGGAGTACAAGCTTTTAATGTAGATACCTCTATTTGCGAAGGAAGTACCTATTTTGCACAAGGCGCATTGCAAGATACAAGCGGTGTATATATGGATTCGCTAATAAGCGTACTAGGATGCGATAGTGTGGTAATAACAAATTTAACCGTATTAGGAGCGCAGGTTTTTATGATAGATACTGCCATTTGTGATGGAAGCACTTATTTTGCACAAGGCGCATTGCAAAATACAAGCGGTATGTATGTTGATTCGCTAGTGAGTGTGCTAGGATGCGACAGTATTATAACGACCAATTTAACCGTTCTGGAGGAGGCGGTAACAAATACGGAATTAGCCCTAACGATTTGTGCTGGCGAAACTTACTTTGCACAAGGAGCATTACAAAATACAAGCGGTGTATATGTTGACTCACTAATGAGTACGCAAGGATGCGACAGCATTATAACCACCAATTTAACCGTTCTTGAAGAGGCTGGAACGAATACGGAATTAGCCCTAACGATTTGTGCTGGCGAAACCCACTTTGCACAAGGCGCATTGCAAAATACAAGCGGTGTATATGTTGACTCACTAATGAGTATGCTAGGATGCGACAGCATTATCACAACCAACTTAACCGTATTTGGCGAACAAGCTTTTAATATAGATACCACTATTTGCGAAGGAAGTACTTATTTTGCACAGGGGACTGTACAAACCCAAGCAGGGCAATATGTAGACACTTTATTAACCCTACAAAATTGCGACAGCATTGTAATTACCAATCTGATTTTGGAGGATTGTACCAATAATACTCCTTGCAATGCTACAATGCCAACCGCTTTTTCGCCTAATAAAGATGGGTTTAACGATGTTTATGGTTTGGTTGCCAATTGTGGTATTCAAAACTACAAATTGTACATTTACAATCGTTGGGGAGAGTTGGTATTTAAAAGTACCGATTTTACCAACCGTTGGGACGGTTCACACAAAGGCAAATCCTGTTCAATAGGAACCTATGTATGGCAGAGTCAATACGAAATAATTGATAGAGATGGAAATATTTTACCTTTTGAGGAAAAAGGTAATGTTACCCTAATACGCTAATGAGTTAAATAGTGCTTGACCGAAAAAGGCTAAGCCATTAACAGTTAGAGTGTTAGATT
>JAHDBT010000524.1 GCA_020630215.1 Bacteroidota bacterium | reverse complement strand
TGGGATGGTACTTTTAACGGGCTAAATGAAGAAATTGGCACTTATGTTTATTATGCTTACATTGTTTTTAACGATGATGCCAGAGAGTTTTATAAAGGGAATGTTACGCTTGTTAGGTAGGTAATATTCACCAAACTATCCAACTGCTAAAAATAAATATTTAAGCCTGTGTTATTAAGAAATAGCACAGGCTTTTTTTTTACATTTCACTTATCAACTCACTTTTTCATTGCGGTCTATACTTTAAAAATCCCCAAGCGCAAATTCTATGCTTAAGCAATGTATCTTATAGCTCCCTCCCCCTCCTGATTTAAAAAAAGTTTGCAAAAAATAAATCACAATTAATAAAATACCGTGTTATTCAGCGAAAAAAAATCACATTCCCTTTCGGAAAAAAAAAATCAATAGAGCAGACTACTTTTTATTAAATCCACAAATCAATGACAATCAAATTTTTATAAATTTATAAAAAAAAACTCTAAAAAAAAACAGCATTTTAACGAATGGAAAAGCATTAAAAATGTAGTCCCGAAATAGGTAATCTATTAAAAAAAATAATTATCTTGTTTTATGAATTAGTATTCCCTATGTACATAAAGCCTTTTTTTGTTACAAAATCTCACATTTACTTTACATAAAAAACAAACTTATTTACATAAAATTCAAATTTTAAATACCACTCCAAATGAATTACTTATTTCCTTTTAAACTACTCCTAACTATAGGATTTTTGCTCTTCGCAACTATCAGTATAAACGCACAAACTAAAAAGCAAAGTGCTAGGGATATTCCTCAAAATAGTGCCAAAGTTCGCAAAGCACAAATGCTAAAGCATAATACGATTAGCACTCCTCAAAATACCTCTAAAGTTCCCAAAACGCAAACCAATATAAAGGCAAGTGAAAAAACACACTTTCCCAACAAGCAAAAAAAGGTTCATGTTAAAAGCAGGAAGAGTGTTAAAGCACCTACTCCTAGTAGCAACAAACAAAACTCACTAGCCCAAATAAATAATAGAATTGAAGGCTTGGAAAGTAAAATTACTTACTTAAAATCTCAAACCCCACAAACTGATGCTGCTAAAAGAAAAATTGTTCAACTCGAACAATTGCTTGTAAAAGCAGTAGAACAAAAATCTATTGCTGTAGAGTGCAAATAATCCCTTTTAATTTTACCTACTCATAAAATTCTCCTTTCTGTTCAAAAAAAAACACAATCACGATGAAACCAACTTTTACAATAAAATACTTATTTACCCTATTATTTCTTTTTTGTTTTTTCCAAAATACTTCGCAGTTACTAGCACAAAACTGCGAGTGTACTAATTGTCCCTTAACACTACCTGATGTACAAGGAGCTTCTTATCTGGCAACATTAGATATTCAAAATGCTGCCAATAATGATTTATCTTCTAACTGCCTTCAAGAGGTTTGTGTGGATATAACTCATAATTGGATAGGTGATCTTGAACTAATTTTAACTTCTCCAAGTGGTACAGAAGTTATCCTTTTTGCTGATGGTAACCCAGACTTAGGTATTCCATTTGGCAACTCTAGTGATGATATGCTTGTCTGCTTCGTAGATGGTTCAACAAACCAGTTTGGAGATTTCGCAACAACTGGACCTGGATGTAATAATGATAATTATGAAGACCCCTGCAATGGCGGCACACCCTGTTATACTGGCGATTGGGCAACCTGGAATGAAGGTTGCGAAGGTGGAACAGGTTTAGCAGAATTTAATTCGGGACCAGCTAATGGTACTTGGACACTAACTGTAAACGATAATGCTAGTGTGAATGAAGGAACTCTTAATAATTTTGAGTTGATATTTTGCGATCAAGCAGGTATCGATTGTCAATCAACAGTACCTAACTGCCCTGCCAATGCAGGAACAAATACAACAACACCCGACCCTATGATTTTATGCGCTGGAACAAATGCAAATGTTAGTACAACAGGAACCGTAAATACAGATGTAGGCGCAGACCCTTGTATAGGATGGGGATTTTGGGTAGTTGATGACCCTCTAGGTATCTTTGCTGGAATGACTAATATTGGAGACGCTCCAACAGGAGGCTTTCCTATTGATGATCCTAACTTTGCTGGAGCTTGGAGTAGTACACAAGAACCTGGTGCTAACGGAGAAAATGCAACCTTACCACACGAGGAAAATGGCGTAACCTACTATGTAGCACCAATCACCTTGTCTGATTGTTCTATTTCTGAAATGAATAATGGTTGTTACGATGTTGGTACGTTTACTACCATTTACTTTAATCCAGTAATTGATTTTACCTTTGCCATTGATTGTGATAATGCTAGTACTCCAACTACTCAAGTTGATATCACTATCTTTGGTGGGCTTCCATCTACTGATAACACAGAAGACTTCACCATTACTAACACAGGAGGCACAGGTTCCTTAAGTACTACCTCCGTTGGAGATAATGGCATCGTAACGGTAACAGGCATACCTAATAATGGTACTGTATCCTTACAAGTAACGGATGGCAGCGGTTGTACTTTTGATATTTCAGTAGGACCAATTCCTGCTGCAGACCATTGCCAAATTTGTAGTGTTGATGCTGGGGATGTAAATATAGTTCAAAGTGGTGATGGCATTACTAGCTCCAATAATGGTATAAATGTACAGGGCCCATTTGTTTTGTGTTATGGAGATGAAATTTCCCTAGATGGACAAGAAAATGGCACTGCCCCAGATGCAGTTCCTTGTTGTTATGCAGGCGGAGGTGCTAACTGTACTTTACCCAATGGATGGGGATACTATGTTAATACAGATTTTCCAGTAGGTGGTTTACCCTCTGATCCTGCTACAGAAACAGGTTATTTCTTTGGCGGCGACTATCTAGGCAACTTTACAGATGTTAATGATGGTTTTTTTATTGATTTTTTCACTCAAAACTCTACCAATCCAATTGTTGATAATACTGTCGTATTTGTATTAACAACCTTAGAAGGATATTGGGATGATGGGCAATGTGGTTGTACCAATGCTGCTGGTTGTGGAAGTTTTGATGTATATCCTGATGATGACCCCTGCTTCGATATCGGCATACCCATCCAAGTTACTTACCTAAACCCAATTACCTACTTAGCCAACCCAACTTGTACTGGCATGGAAATTTCTCTAGCTGGTGGCTATCCCGAATTTTTTGGCGGCGGCTATACCATTACCAATACTGGTTCTGGTAGCGTTTCTAACGAATTTCCTGTAGAGAACGAGGTTTTCACTATTGATGGTTTAGCATCTGGAGACAGTTGGTCTTTATCTGTAGTAGACGACAATGGCTGCCCAATAACTTTATCAGGCACCTATAATTACACACCACCTACTATTTCTTTTGCAACCCTACCAGCCGAAATGTGTGTCAATGATGCAGATATAACTTTAACAGGAAGCCCTGCACCAGGAACAGAACTAGGAACTACACAAACAACTAGTAGTACTACCTCTGTAAACATCCCTGACGGCGACCCAACAGGTACTACCTCTACTATTACTGTAACAGCCTTTAATGATTTGTCTACTTTAGCTAATAATACAGATATTACAGTAACGCTTGACTTAGAACATGGCTACGCTTTTGACTTAACGGTTATATTGACAGCCCCTTGTGGAGCATCTGCTGTTTTATTTCAAAACATTCCAACTGATGAAAACTTCAATGGTGCGGGTTATGAGTTCACCATGTCAGCGGCCAGCATTATTGGGCCTGATGGTGGTAGCCCTAACATTAGTAGCGGTAGTTTTTTACCAGCAGAAGACTTTGCTGCATTTGTAGACTGTGTTTTAAACGGAGATTGGACGCTAACCTTAATTGATGGTTTTCTTACAGACTCTGGTACTTTAAACGCATGGTCAATAGAACTTACCTCCCAAGATATTGTTAGTACTGCCTTATTCTCTGGACCTGGCATTACAGACGCGATTGATACAGACGACCAAGGCGTATTTTCGCCAGCAAGTGCAGGCAGCGGAACACACGATATTGTTTATACCTATACCGTTAATGGCTGTGACCTCACAGATACACAAACTGTAATAATAAATCCTATCCCCCCTGTTGGCGGACTTCCCGAAACTATTTGTTCGGGTGATGCTACGAACTTAACTTTCCAAACAACCGATCCTAATGCCACCATTACTTGGACGGTTACTAATGTTACAGGTGGAGTAACAGGTGCTAGTGACGGCAGCGCTACTGTAGATGCAAATGGGGAAACAGTTGTAGCACAAACATTAATCAACCCAACTAATGTTGACCAAACAGTAACCTATACTTTAAATGCGATTGGCCCTGCACCTACTAGTTGTACGGATTTAACAACCACAAATGTAGTAGTAACCATAGAACCATGTGTAATTTGCCCTACGATGGGTACAATTACCCCTAATCCTAATCCAATTTGTACAGGAGATGATTTAAGCCTTGTAATAGATGGATTAGATGCTATGGATGATTTTGATAACGGAGATACAGACTTCGGAATTTCTTTTATTGCTTACCCTTCTTCGGCTACACCTAGCGACCCATATACAGATGCAGGTACTATTGCACTAGGAACTATTCCTTTTAGCAGTTTAACAGGTACTGCACCAAATTTAATAGCTACTTTAAACTTAACGCCTAGTACGCTTACTGCTGATACCTACACCATATATGCTATTTTAGATGCTACCCCAGCAAATGCGGGATGTCGTCCACAAATATCTGTAAGTATGGTTGTATCTCCTATCCCAGACATCAGCACCTCCGACACTCCAAGCATTTGTGACGGTGGCTCTTTCGACCTCAGCACTGTAACCGTAACCGATGCCAATACTACAGGCGGCACGATTACTTA
>JAHDBT010000031.1:9293-28750 GCA_020630215.1 Bacteroidota bacterium | reverse complement strand
CCAGTGACCCCCTGCTTGTAAGGCAGGTGCTCTGAACCAACTGAGCTAATCGCCCGCTTTTGGGAAAATTTTTAAGAAGCATTATTTACACCCCTTTTTCCTAGAGCGATGCAAAGATAGAACACTAGTTTTGATTTCACAAACTTTTTGGAAAAAAAATACACTTTTTTTGAAAAAAATTAAATCAATACCCCTAAATAGCCCATCTATAGCTCTTAATGGGTATTATTCTAAAATATGACGATGTATTTTATGCTATTTCCGCCATTTGGCTTATCTTGCCGCCGAATCATTAATACCACTTTGCCCCCCATTGTCTTTTTAAATACGTCTACCCAACTCTGATAGGTATTGTTATTTATATAACAATACCTACTTGAAAAATATCCGCTAAGTGCAAGCTGTGTGTTTCATTTCTTTTAAAATGCCTTGTTAATGCCTTTACAATTGGTTATCTAGTCATTATTCAAGGGGTTGCGCTCGGTTGTTTGTGATATATGTATTAGTTTTTGTATTTTTACTCCATCATAACAAACCCTTGGGTTAAATTAAACAAGAATCATTGTAATATTAGGGTGTCAAAAGCTTGTTTTATTAGCGTAAACGCTTGTTTTGCCACTAATAAAACAATTTTATAAGACCAATATTTTAGTAAATGTTTCACCATATTTGCTAAAAAATGGTCGCTCTTCCCTTTACTCGTTTTTTCCATAAAATTTTTTAATGAACATGAATAGAGCATTACTTCAACTATCTACTTTCGGAATATTTTTATTGTCCATGCTGACTTTATGCTTAAATAGTAGTGTGCAAGTGCAGGCGCAAGAAACGCCTATGTCTAATGGTAATAATTGTTGGCAAAAAGAAGCCAATCATACTTTCTGTATTAAAGACAATAGCAATAATGCCAAAAAACAATATTGCTACGATTTACTTTACGAGCAAATTATTAGCGATGTGCAAACTTCGCAAGGCAGAAATTTTGCACAAGTAACCATTAGACCCCTATCGCTTAAAGGCGATGTAAAACAAAATGGACACAATGCCGAACGATTGATTCTTGCCAATACACCTGTTAAAGCAAAGGTGCAAATGCAAGGTACGGATGGAAAATTATTGGGTAGTGCCAAAAAATTTTCTGGTAAAATTCCTGCCGAGAATCCTTTTCAGCCCATGAGCTGGCGATACGAATACCCAAATGTAAACGCTGGAAGTGGTTGCCTCCTACAAATAACGGAAGTAACTTTCGATTTTAAACACCAAGAATCTAAACTAACCAATCAGTTTAAAATACTTAGCGACTATCATGCGCAAGTAAGGGCTATGAAATCGGATAATCAATACATCCGCAATATCGACCTCAATAACCTTAATCAATTAATACAGCAGGTGGATTTCCTCGATAAAATGCCCGACAAACTGACAAAATACGATTCGTTTAATTTTAGTACGCTCGATATTGCCGCCGACGATCCCAATAATTTTGATAATGTGCTGGACGATCTTGTAGCGACTTATAATGAATCGGTGCAAAATTTACCGCAATTGTACCACGATAAAGGACTGCAATATAAAACCTATGATAAGCTTACTGCTCAAAAGTATTTTAAAGCAGCACAAACTTTAAATCCTAATTTTGATGAGCCTATCTACGAAAGTGCACAACTTAATTTAAGTGATGACAATGTGCAGTTTGCTGTTGCCGAAGCTCAAAAATTGAAAAAAATTAATAGCCCTCGTACTCCCCTACTCACTAAAGAAATTTACAACTGGTACTTGGCTCGTGCCGAAAAGGAAATGAAACATCCTTCGGACTATGGGAAAGCAATTGTTATTTTTGACAATGCCCGTAAAGCTTTATGTACCGATGGCTTAATGGATAATTGTGAAGCCGTTGTAGGAAAAGATGAAGAACGTTTAAGCGGCATGATTAGCCAACAAAAAGAAACGCAATACAGTAGTTTCTTAAATGCAGGCATCGCTAAAGCACAACAAAAAGACCATCAAGGCGCAATGGATGATATTTACCAAGCAATGGATTTTCAATCGCTGAATAGAGAATGGATTCCTACCAACGAACTGGCAATGAAAGCACTCGTGGAAACGTATTGCATTGGTACCGATAATGGCTTTGAAGCTTTTAATGCCGATAAATTAGCCACAGCACAAGAAGCGTTTTACAATATGTGGGAAATGGAAAACGATTTTAATGCACTTAAATATGATATTAAAGATACCGACTGTGGCAAAAAATTAACCCTAGGATTTGAAAACTTATATCGTGCCTATATCCTCAATGGGAATAAAGCAACCGAAAAAAATGATTTTGAAACGGCTAATACTAACTTTGATGCCGCACAAGCTTTATGCAACGATAAAGTAGTAAAATGTAAGGATGAAGTGGACAAAAGTATTAATCGTGCAAACGTAGGTTACTATAATGCCATTGTTGACGAATCGCTCGCCTTAGTACAACAAGGAAATTATAATGATGCTCTTAATCAGCTAACCGAAGCAGAAGAAATTTGTAACAGCGATAAAAGCATTACTTGTAGTAATAAAATGGTGGAAGGCTTATTTAATAGCTATATGGAACTTGGCAATGTACTGGCCGTGAAAGGAGATTATGATGCTGCCAACCAAAATTATAAAGCGGCTACGGATGTGATTAACAAATACCAACCAATGAACGTTAATCAGCTAAATGACAAAGCCAAAATTGCCATGCAAAATTCTGGGCGAGGTTCTATTTTACAAAAGGTACAACAAGGAAATCAAGCCCTTAATAAAGGCGATACCAAACGAGCAAGCGAACTAAAAGACGAGGCAATGAGGATGCGAAACCAATATCACCTACAAAACGATAATACAACTAATAGCGAAATTGCAGGACTAGAAACCAACCTCCTTTTACAAGAATGTATTGAAAGTACCAGCGAGTTTGATAAGCTGCAAAAAGAAGCGCAACAGTTGTCTAAAAAAGGAGATTATTTGGCTGCCAACGAACGTATTCAACAAAGTATTGACCTAAGTAAGAAAAATGCTAAATGTGATTTAAATACTGGCGAAGCTACCAAGTTTAAACAGGAAATGGCCGCCGCTACTAAATACCAAAAAGACATTGCCAACGCTCACGAGTCTGCCAAAAAAGGACAGTTTGACCAAGCCGTAAGCAGCTACAAAACAGCCGGTCGTGATTTTAAAAATAATGAACTGGATAAAAAATACAAATTAAAACACGCACCACTTTCCGATTTTGTACGAGAATCTACCAACCCAGAATTTAAAGTGTATGCGGTTAATTATTTCCGCCACGAAAATGATGTGGATGGTGTTATTGCCACACTGAAAAATTTAGCCAACTATAAAGATGCTAAAAAACATTTTGAAGCGTCGGGACGAAAATTAGCATTATGGGATACGAAGAATTCGGAATACAGCGATAAAACCGAAGCCATTAAACAATACAAAATGGACAAGTTTCCTATCTACAAACATTTCCGTTGTGGCTATTATAAACAATGGAATAAAAGCAAAAATAAAGCTAGGAAATAGTTTTCTCTTGTAAAAGAAAAAGTAAAAATTTATGCCTAAACCGCTTGTACTTTAAATAGTGCAAGCGTTTTTTTTAGGATAGGGTCTATCGTCAAACTTATAATGCTTTCTCCAAAATAATTCGGTTATCTGCTACCCTGTCTTTTTTTATCACCTCTACAATTTCAAAACCATTAGCAATACCAAAAAGCAACATACTTTTCAGGTAATTTCTGGTTTTAAACCTCACGTATTTAAAACCTTGTTCCGCTGCCCAGCGTTCCTGTTCTATAGCCAAGGCCCTAGCAATTCCTTGCCGTCTATAATTGGGTAATACGCCGCCCATCCAACTGTAAAAAATCGTTTTATCTAAAGCATAACCTACTTTAAAGCCTAGTAAATCGGCTCCTGCTTTTGCCACTAAAATTAAATGTGGCTTATTATGTAACCGTTGTTGGTATATTTGCGTCTTATAAGCATTCCCGGTATTAAATTCTGGCATTTTAGCAGTTAAATATACTGATTCTGCTATTGCTCCTTGTAAAATTTTATAGTTTTGCATCAATTAAATTTCATAGTTGCATATTGTTACCCTTAAACGTTTCATGCTCAAAAATAAATATGCATAACTAACAGTATCTAAAATAAATGTGCCATTTTAAGCCAAAATATTTTTTTGGACAAATTATTGTTAATGATTAGTGACTTAACAATGACAATAAAGTCCATAACAAAGGACTACAATATAGTTTTACTCAAAATACGTTTAACTTATTATCACTTAATAGAATAAATTTATTATTATTATGAATCTTGATTTTGCAAAGTACCAAGACCTAGCAATACAGTATGGTACTAAATTTTTAATTGCCATAGTACTCCTTTACATAGGATGGAAAGTTATTGGCATGATTACCAAAATGGTTACAAAAGCCTTAGATAGAGCTAAATTAGATGCAACCTTACAACCCGTTATTGCTTCTACTTTTTCTATGCTATTAAAAATTATGTTGCTTATTGCAGTTGCCTCAACTCTAGGTGTGCAAGCAACGTCTTTTGTAGCGGTATTAGGTGCCTTAACCTTAGCCATAGGTATGGCATGGCAGGGCAGTTTGGGCAATTTAGCTGGCGGTGTTTTAATTTTATTTTTCCGCCCTATGGAAGTAGGCGATTATATTAAGGCGCAAGGCGTAGAAGGTTTTGTAAAAGAAATCCAATTGTTTACTACCGTTATAGAAACACCAGATAAATCGACCATTTATTTACCTAATGGCACACTTGCTAATGGCAATATAGAAAATGTTTCGCAAGTTGGACAAGTGCGTTTACACCTTCCTGTAGGCATTAGTTATGATGCAGACATTAAACAAGCCCGTAAAATTTTAATGCAGGTATTAAAAAACAATTCAATGGTTTTGCAAGACCCTGCTCCTAGTGTAGCCGTAGTTAATTTAGGCGACAGTAGTGTTGATTTAGATTTACGTCCTTGGTGCGAACCAGGTAATGCGCCTGCAGTAACCGTAAACATTTTAGAGGAAGCAAAAATTGCTTTAGACGAAGCAAACATCTCTATCCCTTACCCACATCAAGTAGTGTATATGCACAACGAAAATAGTTTTGCTAGTAATTAGTATTGGGTAATTGGTAGATAGTAGTAGGTATTTATATACAATGGGAAGCCACAGGCTTCAATACCGCTACGCTCCAGTCTGGAGACTGGAACGGGCGTTCTTTAAAAAAAAGTAACGCAGGGTCAAGCGTGCCGCTTGAGCCAAACAGTACTCAAGCCTGTGGCTTGCTAACGAGCCTAAAGTATATTGCCCCCCAAATATCTTAGAACTAAAAAAAAAGGAAATTAAACACCTTCTACAAAAAGGTCATTTGCATTAGCGAATGACCTTTTTTTTTTGCTTAAAATTAAGTAAATTTCCTGCATGAAAAAAAATCTATTCCTTGCACACTGCTTTCTTTTACTGTTCGGCATTATTACTTGTCATTCTACTGCCTCCGATACACAAACAAGCAAGACGGTTAATTCGTTATTGAACAATGCTGCTACTGACGAAAATGCAAATAAAAACATACATTCTAATAAAATAAATGGGATTAGTTTCGAGGCACCTCCTAGTCCTTTTAATGCCGAAGATTTAGCTCCTATTAAAGAAAAAATTGCTGCTAATTGGATTGCCTTGTCGCCTTATGCTGCCGCCCATAAGGATAAAAGTGCGATAACCTTTAACCATCCTAGACAATGGTGGGGCGAAGGCTCTGAAGGTACGATTACCAGTATTAAACATGCTAAAAGCAATGGATTAAAGGTAATGCTAAAACCACAAGTATGGGTCATTAATAGTTGGGTAGGCGAATTTAAACTCTCCAGCGAATTGGAATGGCAAGCCTGGGAAAAAGCTTACGAAAAATACATTTTACATTTTGCACAAATTGCCGATTCTATGGAAGTAGAACTGTTTTGTATTGGCACAGAATACCGCTTCGCTGTGCAAGAACGCCCTGCGTTTTGGCGTAACTTAATTAAAGAGGTGAAACAAATTTACAGCGGCAAACTTACCTACGCCGCCAATTGGGATAATTACGAGAACGTAACTTTTTGGAACGATTTAGACTATATTGGTATTGACGCTTATTTTCCTTTACTACCCGATAAAACCCCAAAAGTAGCGGCCTTACGTAAAGCGTGGAAACAGCCTATCACCAATATTAAAAAAATACAACAACAATGGCAAAAACCCATTTTATTTACCGAGTATGGCTACATGAGTGTAGATGGCGCAGCATGGCGCAATTGGGAAAACGAAGCCAATCACCGCACCCTTGCTGTTAACTTACAAGCACAATGCAATGCCTTTGAAGGTTTGTATCAGAGCATTTGGCAAGAGGACTGGTTTGCTGGTGGCTTTATTTGGAAATGGCATGTAAACTATCCACAATCGGGCGGCAAAAAACATAAGCGATACAGCCCGCAAAACAAACCAGTAGAAGCAGTGATTAAGGGGTGGTATGGTAAACAATAAATAAAAGGGAGTATAACGCTGTGTTATACTCCCTTTCTAATTGCTTGCTTGTGATTCTTGGGTTATTCTCCAAAAAAACTTATGAATTTCCTATACCTTTAAAAAGGAAAATCACTAGTAAAAAAACCAACACTACTTCACAAAACGCATACTTTTATTCCAACGTACTTTTATATCTCCCGAAAACAACTTGGCAAAAAAGCCTTTACTAGGGTCTTCCGATTGGTCGTCGGTAGAAAGCCATACAAATACGGGTTTGCCTACAATATGGTCTTCTGGCACAAAGCCCCAATAGCGAGAATCTTCGGAGTTGTGTCGGTTGTCGCCCATCATAAAATAGTAGTTTTGTTTAAATTCATATTCGGCTACGGGTTTACCTTTTATTAAGGCTTGTTGCCCATCCCATTTTAAAGTTGGGTTGTTTTCATAGTGTTTAATCGCCAATTCGTATAGTGGGTAGTTAAGAGAATCGAGGGGGAGTTTATCGCCACGTTTAGGAAGGTATACAGGACCAAAATTGTCAATGCTCCAACGGCGGTTGCTATCGTGTGGAAAAATGCGGGGGTTAGGTTCTCCATTAGGGCGCACCATTTTTTCTATTTCCATTACATTGCCCATTTTCCCTACTTCCTCGGCAGCTTTTTCGGTGAGCATCATCACGTAATTTTGTCCTTTAATTTGACGTAAATCACCGTGTTTCACCATAAAATAATCTCCGCTAGGCACTTGTATCATAATTTCTTTTACGCCATTTTTTCGCATTACTTTAGGATTAAAAGTGTTGCCATTGGTAATAATTTTATAGGCGTGTTGTAGGTTTACTAGTTTATTACTTTCCTTTTCATTGATTAGCACTTGTCCGTTCTTAATACTGATGCTTTCTCCTGCAACAGCTACACAACGCTTTACATAATTGGTACGCTTATCTACTGGAATATCTTTATGCACATCACCTGGATAATTAAATACGACAATATCGTTGCGTTTAATAGCAGAAAAACCTGGTAAACGGTAATAAGGAAGTTGCACGGCATCGGTATAAGATGCGCCGCCAAAAATAGAATTGTGTACATAGGGCAAAGCAAGCGGTGTCATAGGTATACGAGGACCGTAATTAACTTTACTCACAAATAACTTATCTCCTACTAGCATTTCGTTTTCCATAGAGGAAGTAGGAATAGCGTAGGATTGCAAGAAAAAAATGTTAATTAATGGCACTACCACTAAAGCAATAAACAACAACTCCATTGCCTCCCTTTTGGCAGACTTTTTCTTTACAGGTTTACCGTCCTTAGTCGTTGCTTGCTTCCCCGAACGTTTTGCTTTACGCTCGGCTCTTCTCGACATTCGCTCATCTTTATCATTTGCTTTACTCATGTTATTTTGCTTTTTTTATTTTGAATGGGAAGCCTCTCCTACTTACCCAAAACGACAACGCTAACCTATAAGTCGTAAAAAGTAATTGTTTATTACACTTTTTGAGCTTTTTTTTTAGTAATTGCTATTTTGGTTACGATTCTACCTCTGTAACGGTTGAAAAATAAGTTCAAGATAAGAACTCAAAACTAAACATTAAATCGAAAATGCATAATATCACCATCGGTAACTACATATTCTTTTCCTTCAACGTTTAGTTTTCCAGCTTCTTTTACGGCTTGTTCCGAACCCAGCGTTACATAATCGTTGTATTTAATTACTTCGGCTCTAATAAACCCTTTTTCAAAATCGGTGTGAATAACGCCTGCTGCTTGTGGCGCTTTCATGCCTTCGGTAATGGTCCAGGCACGCACTTCTTTTGGGCCTGCCGTAAAATAGGTAATGAGGCTTAGTAAACGATAGCAAGAATGTATTAACTTAGAAATACCTGGTTTTGATAAGCCCATTTCTTGCAAAAACTCTAGGCGGTCTTCAAAGGTATCTAGTTGTGCAATTTCGGCTTCCATTGCAGCACAAATGTATAGCACCTCCGCATTTTCGTCCTTAACAGCTTCTTTCAAGGCGGCAGTATATTTGTTGCCATCTACAACGGCCGTTTCATCTACATTACAAACGTAAAGAATAGGCTTTAGGGTTAGCAAGTTCAAATCCTGTACAAAGGCTACTTGGTCTTCCTCTACAGGAGCCGTACGTGCCGAATTACCCGCTTCCAAATGTGCTTTATACACTTCTAATATCGGAATGCCTTTTTTAGCTTCCACAGCATTGGCTTTTAGCATTTTTTGATATTTGGCAATTTTCTTCTCAATTGCTTCCAAATCTTTCATTTGCAACTCAATATCAATAATCTCCTTGTCTCTAACAGGATCTACGCTGCCACTTACATGCACTACATTATCATCGTCGAAGCAACGGACTACATGCACAATAGCATCTGTATCTCTAATATTTCCTAGAAACTGATTGCCTAAGCCTTCCCCTTTACTAGCCCCTGCTACTAATCCTGCAATATCCACAATTTCTACAGTAGTAGGAATTACTTTTTGTGGGTTCACCAAGGTTTCCAACTTTACCAATCTATCATCAGGTACGTTTACTACCCCAATATTTGGTTCAATGGTTGCGAAAGGATAATTAGCCGCCAACGCTTCGGCATTTGATAAGCAATTAAATAAGGTAGATTTACCAACATTGGGTAATCCTACAATTCCACACTTTAAAGCCATATTATAGGTCTGTATTGTTGTTTAAATAAAAAGTTTTTTAGAAGGTAATATATAGCCTCGCTTATTTAGGAATGCATCAACAGGCGCTAATAAGCTAAAACCTTCCTTTATAAAACAAGTTAAAATATTTCACAAATAAAAACGGCCGCAAAGGTAACAGGATTTAGGCAAAAATGCTAGTATTTGGGCATGTTTCAAACAGGCAATGGTCATCCCTTTACTAAAAAGACTTATTACTCTTTAATAAACACTTATCTGAAAGTATCTTTTTTTGTTATTTTTTCAAAAAAACCATCAAAAACATAAATTTAATATAAAATTTTATTAAATCAGAATAAATCTAAAGAACATTTTGAGTCAATAAAAAAGCTCCTTCAAAATTACTTTTGAAGGAGCTTTTAAGTGCTTATGTTTGTTGGTTTGCTATTTATAAACCAACTATTTTAAATCTTAAAACTAGTGTACAATTACCATTTTCTTAGTAGCAATAACTGTTTTTTGGTTGCTTAATTGGTAGAAGTAAGTACCTTGTGCTAAAGCAGCAGTATTTACTTCAATAGTTGTTGCACCACTATTAATAGCTTGGCTTACAACTACTTTACCTGTAACATCTAAAACATTTAATTGCATCGCTTCATTAATGCCACCTGTAGCAATAACCGTAGTTTTGTTAGCAGGGTTAGGGTAGTTTTGACCTAAGTAAATACCACCAACAACATCATCAATACCAACTGAGTTACCTACTACAAAGTCTGCAACTACTGTACAACCCCATGTATCTGTTATAATAACAGAATAAGTACCAGCCGATAAATTATCAATCGTTGATTCACTACCACTTTCTGCAACACCAGTACTCCAAGAGAAAGAATAAGGACTATCAGGACCATTTACAAAAGCCGTTACCGAACCATTAGAACCATTGGTATCATTAACAATTGATTCTGAAACATCTGCATCTGCACATACGCTTTCTACGGTTGCTGCTGCTTGTGCTGGACACTCATTTCCATCTTGAATTAAAACGGTATACGTACCTGCTTCTAAATCCGTAAAGCTACCGCTATCTTGCCAAGTAGCGCCATTGTCGATACTATAAGAGTAACCAGCACCAGAACCGCCGCTTGCAGTTACATCAATAGCACCATTGGCAGTTGTACCGTTTGCTCCTGTAGCTGTAGCTGTAGCAGCAGGTGCTTCACATAAACTAGCATTAAATGGTTTAGTTTCTGCATCAGTAAATGCACCACCTTCCAATAATACATTGCCACTTGCATCAGTAATAGAATAAGCGCCCTCACCATAAGAACAACAAATACCGTCGCCATAAGCATCTGCAATATCAAAATTGTAACAACCATTTTCTGGTAAAGTAGCCGTTGCTGTTAAAGTTTCATTAACTCCATCTGTATAAGGTCCACCACTAGCAATTACACTACCACTAGGGCTAGTTATCGTCCAAGTAGTTTCACTACCGTAGTTATCGGTTAAAATAGTAACGGTTACTTCATTTTCATTTGTGGTTGTAATGTCACGCATAAAATCTGTTGCAAATACATTACTTAATTCTTCTTCGTCAGTACCACCATTCGTCTCGCTAAATGATACTTCAATAATATTTACACCACTTGGTCCTTCTACATAGTTGGTTAAAGGTAAGGTTACAATATCTACACTTAGAGTAGTTAAATTGCCCGACCATGGAACACTTTCGCCAGCAACACCGTTAATAGAATAATCAATTACTCCAGAAGTTAAGTTCTCACTACCAAAGTTATAAATAGCCACTTGAGGAATCGTACTTGTTTCGCAAGTAGCAGGACTAACGGTAATGTTTCCTACCCCTGCATTAACAGCAAAAGGAACATCATTAATGGCAACGTCGAGTATTTGAGCTTGGTGTACTTCTTTTGTACTTTGGTCTTGTACAAAAATAACAACTGCTAATTCAGAATAATCTACATAATCTGGCACAAGCCAAGCTTCCGACAAAGTAACAACATCGCCAGCAGCCATATCATCTATAGAAGTACCTGCAGAACTTGGTAACATTTTACGCATTACATTCTCAAACGCTGTTTCTCCATTACTACCTGGAGGAGTAGCATATTCAATCAGTTTTTCAGTAACTACAATATGTGCTACTAGGTTGCCACTTACTGCTTCTAAAGCAGTTAAGTCAACATTAACCGAGACTTCTGCAGTTTCCAAAGTAGGAAAGTCAGCAGGTGTATCTCCTTGAATATTGATAAATTCGGCAGTTGCCTCAATTTCAATAGGAGCAGGAACGCTTATTGCCTCGCTGAGAGGACCCGCAAGATTACCACTAAGGTCTGGATCAATAGACGCATTTCCTTCTAATACTGGGTTAGGAACCCCTTGAACACCATAATATTGAACTCTAGCATCAGAATCACCAGGATTGTGTAGGTACATTGGGTCGAAACCAGGCCAAGAGGTTTGGTAACGAATAGACGCTACATTTTCTGCGTTTGCATCAAGCGTAGATTGAAAACCAGGGTTGTAACTTGCACAAGGAGGGCAAGACGCTTGTGTAAAGTGCTCTACTAAAACAACTCTATTTTGAGCAAAGGCCATAGAAGTTGCGACTAGCAATGCTAGTATAAATGTAATTTTTTTCATTAGGCTAAAATTAATTTTCTTAAAAAATTAGGAATTATGAATGGATAAAGTTACAGAATTTATTCTAATTTCACATCAGTTTTTTATATCCATTCAAGGATTTTATTATTTTTGTCCTAAACCAGACGTTAGTTATAGTAACGATTAACAAAAGAATTAATTATTATTGCAAAAAAAACTTATCTTACCTATTATTAAAATAAAACACTTTTTATAACATAAAAAAAATAAAATGAAAAAATTTCTATTACTAGGTTTGTTACTATGTAGCCTATACTCAATGGCTCAACAAGCAAAAAGGCATGTACTTTTTGAACATTTCACACAGGCATCTTGCGGACCGTGTGCCGATCAGAATCCTGCTTTTCAAGCCTTCTTTGAACAAAACACCACTAATGCCCACCATATTGCTTATCATACCGCTTGGCCTGGTGATGATCCGATGAATGAGGATAATCCCGAAGAAGTAGATGCAAGGGTTCAATATTATGGTGTTGGAGGAGTTCCTGCTATTTTAGTTTCGGGCGAAAACGAAACCAATCCTATGGCAGTAGATCAAAGCACAGTAGAAGGCGTATCGGTTGGCGGTAGCCCAATACAAATGTTAGTAGCAGAAACCAATGACGGCAGCACCCTTACCACTGATGTTACCATAAAAACATTAGCCAATGTACCAGAAGGAAACTGGCGTTTAAGAGTTGCCGTAGTAGAAAAAATGATTGAATATGCCTCTCCTCCTGGAACTAATGGAGAAAGAGATTTCCCTAATGTTTTTCGTAAAATGCAGCCCAATACAGCGGGAGAAGCCTTTACTGCTTTAAGCGCAGGGGAAGAAACAAGCATTACTTACGAAACACCTATTGATGACATATGGGACGCTACACAAATATATGCCATCGCTTTTATTCAAAACGATGATACTGGCGAAGTACTTAATTCGGCTGCGGTTACCGATTGGGATGTAAATTATGTAGTAAATACACCTGCTGGTATACAAACAGCTCCTTCAACAACGGTTGAGTTTTTAGGAACCGCTACCGTAAATACTCCTGAAACAACTATCTTACAAATTGATGTTACTACAGATGCCCCTGCTGATTGGTCATCCGTTTTATCTTTCCCTAATTATGATTTACCATTAACTTCTGCTAGTTTAGAATTTGAAGGAGGAGCAACTACCGATGTAGGTTTAAAAATTATTACTACCGAAACTACTGGCTTTGCAACCTATACCTTGCGTATTTCCCAAGAAACAGACCCAAGTGTATATACCGAACATACTTATTACGTAAATAATGGAGTAACCGATTTAGTAGTAGGCAATACCAATGCCTTTAACAATTTGTATGTAGATGGGTTGGCCTATAGTACAACTGATGGTTATGGAAAAGTAGGAAAAGGTGGTTTTCTTTATGCTAATGAACTAGGTATTTTAGAAGGCATAAATAATATATACTTAAACATTGGCTGGACCTTCCCTTCTTTAACAGATGATATTGTTGCAATACTAAGTACCTTTTTAGATAATGGAGGTAACTTATTAATTGCAGGACAAGATGTTGGATGGGATACTTTTACACCTGATATTGGAAATGGCACCCCAATTACAATGGATTTTTACACCAACTATTTACAAGCTGGCTATATAGATGATGGTTCTACTGTTAATTCGCAGCTTACACCTATACAAAGTGAAGCGATATATGGTTCGCTTTCCCCTTCTACTATTATTGATGCCTACAATGGCAACATGTACCCTGATGAATTAGCAGTTGTAGGCACTACTGCATTTCCAATCTTAAACTACAATGGCGATGCTGCTAAAATAGCTGGTGTTCGTTCAGATAATAGCACCTTTAAAACCGTTTGCTTAGGTATTGGGATTGAAATGATTGCAGACGAAACCATTCGTAATGAGTTTATGAAATTAACACACGACTGGTTTAATGAAGGTATTACCAGCGGAACTTATGACGAAGCGGTTCGTCAGTTAATGATTAGTCAAAATTACCCAAATCCTGCTAATGCGACTACTACCATTAGCCTAAACAACATTGCCGAAAATATGACTTTTGCCCTAACCGATGTTACAGGTAAAACCGTATGGCAACAAGCGGTAACTAAAGGAACTGACCAAATTACCATTAACACCCAAAACTTTGCAGAAGGCGTTTACATTTATCAATTAAAAAATGAAACGGGTGTTTTACAAAGTAAAAAATTAATGGTTACACATTAGGGAATGATGCAAAATAATTTGAGGCATTTCTAAGTAACGTTTAAAAAATAAATCCGACAATTTGTACGTAGAGGTTTTGTGCTTAGACAAGGCGCAAAACGCAGCCATAGCCTAAGCTACGGCGAGTATTTGCAACGCAGGATAAGTGCAAAAGATCAAGTAGAAATGACGGATTTATTTTTTATGCGTTACTAAATCATAAATATTGGCAATTAAAAACCCAAAAAAGTGCATATTTGCAAACACAATTATTTGCAGGTATGCACTTCATTTTTTTACTCACAACCAACCATTTAAAATCACTCTATGAAAATTCTTTTTATATCAGACACACATGGTTTGCACCAACAATTAACCCACCTCCCTCCTGCCGATATGATTATTCATGCAGGTGATGTAAGTGGACGTGGGCAAGTAGCCGAAGTGCAACACTTTTTAGATTGGTATGCCGCCCTACCCTACCAACACAAAATATTAATTGCTGGTAACCACGATTTTTTATTTGAAAAACAACCTGCGCTTATCCAAGAAATGATGCCTAGCAATATTCATTATTTAGAAAATGAATCGCTGGTAATTGAGGGCATTAAACTTTGGGGTTCGCCCGTAAGTCCTTGGTTTTTCGACTGGGCATTTAATGTGCATAGAGGTGCGCCTATTCGCAAATACTGGAAGCAAATTCCTAGCGATACCGATATTTTAATTACCCACGGCCCACCCCACGGCATTTTAGATGAAGTACATGGCGGCGAATTGGTAGGCTGTGAGGAACTGATAAAAGTAGTGAATCAAATAAAACCCAAGGTGCATGTTTTTGGGCATATACACGAGGCTTATGGTTTGCAAGAAAAAAACGGTACCACCTTTATTAATGCCAGTGTTTTAAACAGGCACTATTATTTAACCAATGAGGCGGTTTTGTTGGAGGTTTAAATTATTAATGCTGTTTTCATTACTATTCAGCATTCGCTAAATAGTAGTAGAGGGTAGCGCGTACGCTTCGCTTTTGGAAGAAAGACGGCTTCGATTTCGCTATTTGTTCGGTAGTTTTTTAACCCATTGTTTGCAAAATGAACGTAGCGAGTAGCCTTTCTACATTATACTACAGTACTTCCTACTCGTTGCTGAATAAGATACGAGTAACATGTTTTCTTCTTAAAAAATAGGTCAAAAATGCAGCAAAGACTTACTATTTTTTTGAAAAATAGTAAGTCTAACTTCTACTTCCCAAAAACAAAAAAGCCTAATTCACATCTATTTTGCGAATTAGACTTATTGTTTTTTTCAATATTTCAATAAAAACTTATTAATGCTTCCTTGTATTTTGTTTCTGTTACTTAATTAACCAAGGTATTTACGTTTAATAACATTCATAAAGTCCCTCACCGTAGGGTCTTCATCTTTCCATTTGTATTCGTAGCGCACATTTAAATTAATGTAGGTCAATGCTTCAATATAGCCTTTACTTTTTGCCAGCTCGTTAATGGTGGTTTGATAAATGCCTTCATCGCCAGTAAACAATTCATTTACAAAAGCGTGGCGTTGGTTAAAGCTAATATCAAAAGCACTATTACCCGTAGAAAGGCGGTCGGCAATGCTCTTATTACTTTGTTGTTTTGCCAATACATCATTCAACTCCATTGCAACCGTTTCTTCTACCGAATGTTCGGCTTCTTTGGTTACCAAATCGTCTAGCACTTGTGTTCGGCTGTGTTCGCTATCATCCAAAATCACATCTTCCTCCACTACATCTTTTACTTCCGCAACAGCATTAAAGGCTTCTTGCGCTGGTTGTGCATTGGGATGGATTTGGGTATCCATATAATCATGAACCTCCTCTTCCTCCACAAAATTGTTTGCCACATTGTCAAAACTAGACGCTTCCCGTTCTGGTTCTGGTTCTGGCGTATATTCCTCTTCAACCGCAGCAACTTCCTCTTCCAATACGGGTTCAGGCTCTGGCTCAGGTGCTGGCTCGTAAGCAGGAGGTGTTTCCACTTCAGGTTCGGGTTCTGGCTCTGGCTCTGGTTCCTCTACTGCTGCTGGAGGCGGAGGTGGCGGCGCAATAACGGCCGCTGCTTGTAAAGGAGCCTTTTTTAAATCTGCCTTTGCTGGCATATTTATATCTCGTTCAAGCTCTAAAATGCCATCATATAAATCGGTAATATACTTTTTTAATAAGGCAGTTTCTAGCTTCTGAATTTCTTCATCACTTTTGCGAATGCTGCGATATAAGTAATTAATTTTTTCAATTACAACGGCTAATTTATTTATCTTCTTTTTATCCATAGTCCAATTACAGTTGAGTTTCTTTTAAGTGATGGATGAAAAATAATTAAAATGATACAAGGTGCGTTTTTAATCTAGTGGCTCAGAACCTAAGTTTCAGATGATTAAGTCGCCGTATTTTTTTTCTGCTACAAGGCATTGCGAGGGAGCATAGCCGTAGCTACGTGACCGAGTAATAACGCAGTAGCAGGAAAAAAAGACAAGGCTTGGGTCATCAAGAACTTAGGGTTTGAGTCACTAGCAAGTAAGGCATAAAAATAAATAAGAATGGGCGATTTTATGCTTCCCATCATTCATTCATATTTTAAGGAGGGTATAGCGTTACTTGCAAATAACATTTTTACGCAATTTACATAATTTTTTTTGTATCTCTATCATTAAAACACCCTTCTTAGCCGTTTGCAAGGCATTTAAATCACTTTTTTTGCGTCAATCTGCATTTTGTGGAAAAAAATACTAGCATAGCCTTAATCGAATAAAAATATTTCCTTATTATGTCCCTTCATTTTATCAAACCATTTCATTTATCCACTATAGCTTAAGTACTTTGCTTACTGGTAACATTAAGCTAAGTTATAGTACAATATTGCACCATGTTTTTAGAACCTCAAGTAAAAAAAGGTTGGATTGAAGTTATCTGCGGCTCTATGTTTTCTGGTAAAACAGAAGAACTGATTAGAAGACTCCGCAGAGCAAAAATTGCCAACCAAAAGGTAATGATTTTTAAACCTGCCGTAGATACTCGCTACGACGAAAACGACATTGTTTCGCACGATGCCACCAAAATACCTTCTATTCCCGTTGCTCATTCACGCGATATTTTGCTCAAAGTGCAAAATGCCGATGTAGTTGGCGTTGACGAAGCGCAGTTTTTTGATGCCGATGTAGTAGATGTATGTGAGGAATTGGCTTTAAGAGGCATCCGTGTAATTTCTGCAGGTTTAGATATGGACTATAAAGGCGAACCTTTTGGCCCTATGCCTCGTTTGTTAGCCGTAGCAGAGTACATTACCAAGCTTCACGCCATCTGCATGAAATGTGGCAACCTAGCCAGCCATTCTTACCGCAAAAAAGTAGTGGAAGGGCAACTGGTACTAGGCGAAAAAGACTTGTATGAGCCTCGTTGCCGCATCTGTTATCACAGCGAGTTTGAAGAAGTAGACACTAAAACGGTGGCCGAAAAAGAAAGTACAAATGGCAAAAAAACCTAGATATAGGTTTTGAGTTATAAGTTTAAGGTTAAAAGTTTAGGCAACAAACGCTAAACTTTTAACCTCAAACCGCTAATATACCCCCAACCAACCATTTTAATTACATGAGTACAACCCTTAATTCCAATAAAACAACACATAAACATCCCCAAAACAAAGTAGTTGATGCTAATTTTAGAACTAGCCAAAACTTTTTTGAAAGCGATGTAATGCTGCGTCATTTTTTGAAGAAAACAACGAGTCCTGATGCTTACCGATACATGGAAGGAAAATGGGAAGTGCTAGGAACTTTGGCTGCTACTAAAATGGATAAACTATCCTTATTGGCCGACAAGGAAAGTCCCAAATTAAACAAACGTAATTTTTTAGGAGAAACGGTTAACGAGGTAAATTTCCATCCCTCTTATTGGGAATTGATGAACATTGCAGTTAAATCGGAAATGCTGCGGGTAAAATGGCAGCCCAACCTAGTAGATTTGTTTGGCAAAGAAAAACACCGCCTAGGTTTTGCAACGACCTTTTTATACACCATGGCCGAAGGCGGCATCCCCTGCCCGCTTTGCATGACGGATGGCGTTGCCCGCCTAATTAACCGCTACTGCACCAAGGAAGATAAACGCCGATTGCTTCCCAGAATTTACACCACTAACCCCAAAGAGTTTTATACAGGAGCCATGTTTTTAACCGAAAAAGCAGGCGGTTCGGATGTTGGTGCCAACCTAGTTAGTGCTACGCATCACCAAGGAGATTATTACCTGCTTAATGGCGAAAAATGGTTTTGCAGCAATGTAAATGCCGATATTATTTTTGCCCTCGCCAGAACCAATCCAGCCGTAAAAGGCACCAAAGGCTTGTCTATTTTTATGATAGAAAAAACCAAACCCGACGGCACCAAAAATGAAATGGATATTGTACGCCTAAAAGATAAACTAGGGGTACGCTCGATGGCCAGCGCCGAATGTATTTTAACGGATACTTACGGCAAACTAATTGGCCAAGAAGGACAAGGTTTTTATATTATGGCCGACATGATTAACCTCTCTCGCCTATACAACAGCGTAGCCGCCCTCGCCTTAATGCGTAGAGGATTAGTGGAGGTTTACCAGTACTTAAATTTCCGTACTTCGTTTGGTACAAATGCGCTTAATCATGCCTTAATAAGAGAAAAATTAACCGAACTAGGTGCTTTATATACCGCCAATTTTTACCTGAGTTTTAAAGCCATTCAATTACTAGATATTGCCGATGGCCAAAGCACCGACAACAAACAAGCAGCCGAATTATTACGCCTAATTACGCCCATGCTCAAAAAAGATGCCGCCGAAACAGGGGTGTATATTATTAGAGAATGTATGGAATTAATGGGCGGCATTGGCTATATTGAAGATGGCATTATGCCCAAACTAATGCGAGATGTGATGGTGCTGCCCATATGGGAAGGCGCAGGAAATATTATGGTGCTTGATATGTTACGTGCCAGCATAAAAAGCAAAGGACTTAACCTGCTACTCAACAATATACAAACCCAATTTGCCAAAGTAGCAGGCAGCGAAGAATTACAAACGTCTCTAGCAGAAATAAGGACTTTGGCTCAACAGCTTTTAAGCACCAACAACCAAGAAACAATGGAGTTAACGGCCAAACCTATGTTTAAACGCCTCACCCAATTGTACCAAATTGCCGTACTCCTAGAATTTAGAGATAACACCAGCAAAGCTTGGATTGACCCTGCTATTGGTTTTTTAATTAATAGTATTCACCCACCAAAATTAGGCTTGCAAAAAACCCTGCATAAGGAAGAGGTAGCGCAGCTAATTGCTTGGAAGTTTTAGATTGGTATTGGGTA
>JAHDBT010000031.1:4321-9193 GCA_020630215.1 Bacteroidota bacterium | reverse complement strand
GTTTAAATATTTTCACTCTAGCTTAGTTTTTTAATTTTGTTTTGTAGCGACGCAAAATTTTGCGTTGCTACAAAACAAAATTAAAAAAACAACAATGCATTATATTGTTAAATTTGTTTTTCAACAACGGCTATTTACCCTTTAAAAAGAAAAACCCCGCACCCGTTCAATAGGATTAAGGGCGTGAAAATCGAATAAGAAGGTAATTTTTTGATGCCACTTAGTACCGTTTGCCTTAAATGCAGTACGGTAAGTTTCTGAGTGAAACAACGGAAAATAGACCTCTGCTACATTAGGTACTAATATCAATGCCAAACCAGCATCAAACAACACCTCATTAGTGCCAGCAAATAAATTTTCTACGCTAGGCTCGGCAATTCCCATATCGGCATATATTTTAACAGGCAATATAGGAACACTAGAACTAATGTTTAAAGCCAATAAATATTTATCAGATAATCCAATAGAGCTAGGCAATTTAAAACCGCCCATAGTATTAACAATTTGCCGTGCCAGCAAGGTAGTAGCCGTTGCTTCATATCTGGCTAGGGCAATGCCATCGAGCATATAATCTCGTGCGCCAGTGCTTGTTGTTGCTAGTAAATATGGCGACTGTCCAGGCTCTAAATCGTGTTGCAAAAAGCCGCCAGCATAAGCACGTACTTTTAAGCCACTATTCTCACCTCCTGCATAAGAAAACAGATATTCCCCTTCCATTTTCGTAAACAACATGCCATCTGCTTGTCGCATAGTTACATTAAAATCATAAGGATTAATACGGCGTTTATTGCTCATATCAAAAGCGGCTTCGTTTACATAATAATTTTGTTCGCTAAATGGCACACCGCTTACACAATTCAACAATTCTGTATCTGGGCAAGCAAACTCATCCCGCAAAATATTTACATGACGAATGGTAAAAGCTCTACGCACTTTGCTCCTAGCATCTTTTTCTTTTAATACCAATTCGAGGGCTGGCGCAAAACGGTAAAACTTAATGGCATCTTGTGTTTGTAATTTTTCTTCGGGAGGAACATTGGCCTTTAAGTAAGTACTATAAAAACCGCTGCCATAAGTACTAGCGGCCATGCTTAATTTGATAGATTTTAATGCTTTATTAGGATACCAACTGTAGGCCATTGTAGCACTTCCCGAAAAAGATTTGGAACCAAAAGCATACATCGGTGCAAGGGTGTATTCAAAATTGCTGCGAGGTAAAAGACTGTTGTAAAAACCCATACCTAGCATAAATTTATCGTAGTAATTGTAACCCATTATTGGCGAAAAGAAAATTTGCGTACGTCGTGGATTTTCTAAGCTGGCAAATGGTTGTAAACGCAGCGGCGGCATGGTTTTAAACATTTTGCCAGGCGTGTATTTATTGTTTTTTCGGTTAATTTCTGGAATATACTCTCCTATGTCAATCATCAAATAATTATAATCGGTAGAAGGCATTAACACTTCCATTTCTCCTTGAAAACCATCGTACCAAACTGTTTTAATAACCTCTCCATCCTTTATGGCAGAAATAGGAAACGGCCCTTTAATATGCTTAAAGTTTTGCTTAACTATAATTTTATCAAACTCTCTTTTGCCAATTTTCTCTGCCCGTCTTTTTACGCTTGCAATTTTATAATCGGTTTTTTTGTTGGTAAAAATCATATCTTCAAAAAACCAATCCATATATTTACCTGTTTCCTCCTCAAAAAGTTGTTTTAAATCTTCAGGATAAGGATGCTTAAATTCGTATTGCTGATAGTATTTTTTCATAATTCTATCAAACTCCCGTTGCCCTAGCCAAGCTTCCATATAAGCAAAGGCAGTAGCAGCTTTTCCATAAACAATAGCACCATAATTAATGCTTCTGTATTTATCGGATTTCAAATCAATAGGCTGATCATCATTGGTGCGAGCAGTTAAAAGATAGCCTAATTGGGCTTCTTCTTTAGCTTTATACTGTGATAGGTCAAAGGTTTTGGCCAGCGACATTTGAGCAAATCGGCCTACCAATTTACGACCTGGGTAATACTCCTTAAAATAGCGTTTTTCGTAGTAGGAGTTAATGCCTTCATCCATCCATGCATGATCCCGTTCGTTAGAACCCAACTGTCCGTAAAACCAATTGTGACCTACTTCATGCACCATTACGGTTTCTAGTAAATGGTTGGTGCGAGAAATGCCAATAACGGTTACATTAGGGTATTCCATGCCTGCCCCAGCACTTAAAGCACTCTGCACAGCGGTAACCTGATTGTAGGGATATTCCCCCACCTTTTCAGAATAAAATTTTATCGAACGATTTAAATAAGGAATGCTTTTAGCCCATAACTTTGCCTCCTCATTGGTATACATCGACCACGTATCTACCTTTTTGCCCGATGCTAATTCCACTTCGCCATGTAGTACATGGAAGCGTTTATCGGCAAACCAAGCAAAATCGTGGATGTTGTTTTGGGTGTATCGCAGCGTTTTAGTACTAGCAGCTGATGCTGGAAATTCGGTGTCGTCCTCATAGGTTTCTATCTGTTCTGTTTTGGCTACTTTTTGTAATAACCAAGCTCGTTCTTCTTCACTTTCCAAATCGCCTGTTGCACCTACCACGTAGTTTTTAGGGAGGGTAATACGCACATCAAAAGAACCATATTCTGAGTAAAATTCGCCTTGACTGAGGTAAGGCATTGGATGCCAACCTTTATGGTCGTACACCGCTGGTTTAGGATACCATTGGGTAATTTGGTACGATTGCCCAACGTGTCCTAAACGAGAAAATGTTTCTGGAATTTTCACTTTAAAAGGCGTAGTAATTAAGATGCTATCGCCGCTTGCTAATTTTTCGTTGAGGGTTAATTTGGCAATATCTGGTTCATTGGCATCGTAGGCCCAAGTAATGTCTTGCCCATCTACCTGAAAAGCAATTTGGTCAATAAATCCTCGGTCTGCTTTTTTAGAAAAATAGAACTCCGTGCTGCCACCTTCTAGCTGTTGTTTGGCAAAGGCCGAACCTTGTCCTTTAAAGGCATTGGGCCACAAATGAAAATACAACTCTGCTAAATCATCTGGCGAATGATTGATGTAATTTAGTCGCAAAAAGGCATTTAGTTCGTGGGCTTCGTCATCAAGGCTTACCTCAATATCGTAATGCACTTCTTGCTGCCAATAATCGTTGTTTTGTGCTTGTAATTGCCACGTATTACTTAAACAAAGGCATAATAACATCAAGAACAAAAAGTAAAATCTCTTAAAACTGGGCTTCATGTTTGTGTTTCTTTTCTAGTTTGATAATTAATCAAATGTTAAATAATAGACGGGCGATGGATGGTTGAGGGGTTTAGGCTTTATAGACTTAATAGGGCCACTTGGTAGATGTAGACCTAGATATAGATGTAGTAGTGCTACGTCTGTACATAACGATATGTATATGCATGTGTTATGTGTGTAGATGGATAGGTGGATGCTTGATGCATATAGACCTATTTATCGTTTCATTTTTAGGTAATTCAGGATATCATCATATAAGCCGCTTTCGTTGGCGTATAAGGCGTAATTTTTAGCCGAAGAAAACCATTCTTTGGTACTAGGGCGCACTTTTTTGGCTGCGGCTAGTAAGTCGTTTTGTTCTAATGGTAAGGGGCGTTTGGCACGCATGGATTCTCGTAATTTTCCTTCAATGGCAATATCTACAACCGCCTTTAAGTCGGCCCCCGAAAAGTCGTGGGTTTTACGAGCTATTTTACTAGTCTTAATGCCTTGATGTGGTTTACCTTTCAGCAAAATATCTAAAATGCTTTCTCTAGCAGGTTCATCAGGAGGAGCTACAAAAATAAAGCGGTCGAAACGGCCAGGACGACGGAAGGCGGGGTCGAGGTGCCAAGGGGTGTTGGTAGCTGCTAGGATTAAAACTCCATCGTTGTTGCTATCAACGCCATCCATTTCGGATAAAAACTGGTTGATGAGTTGTCTAGCTCCGCTTTTACGCATATCGGTACGACTTGCGCCTAGGGCATCTACTTCATCAAAAAACAACACACAAGGGGCTTGATTTCTGGCCAACTCAAAAATACTGTGTAGGTTTTTCTCGCTGCTGCCTACCCACATATCTAGTATTTCGTTAATGCCTACCGAAATAAATCCTGCTTTAATTTGTCCTGCTGTTGCTTTAGCCAAGTGCGTTTTACCACAACCTGGCGGTCCATACATTAAAATACCTCCGCCAATAGCTTTACCATAGGCTTTATATAAGTCAGGATGCTGCAAAGGCATAATAATTTTCAGTTCTATTTCTTCCTTTACTTCTGCCATCCCTCCTACATCATCAAAGGTAACTTTAGGACGTTCTACTTCTGCAAACAGTTCCTCATCTTCCATCTCTACGGGTACTTTGCCGCTGTGCGTTATGGCATCGTTGGCTTTGGTTTTGAGTTGGTCTTCAAAAGAAAAATCTTTTAAATCGGGATGGAGGGCTACGGCTTTGCGGTACTCCTCTTGCGCCGTTCTAGGATCGCCATTGGCTACTAGTAATTTAGCGTGTAATAGAAACACTTCTGGTGGAGGAGTTGCACTTTCTAGCAGCTCTTCTATTACCACAAAAGCAATGGAGTTTTTGCCTTGGTGATAGTAAGCTGTTGCTAATCCAAGTTTTAAAACCTTGCTATTGGGTTTTATTTCTAAAGCTGCCCGTAAATGTTCTTCCGCTTCGCTGTAGCGTCCTAGTTCTACTAGCATATCGGCTACGTGTTTGCGTAAGGGTACATTTTCTGGCGAAAATTGTAAGGCCTCTAGGAGGTTTTTTAAGGCTTCTTCGTTGGCTGCCATTGTTTTTTTTTTAGATGTAGAGACGTGGCACTGCTACGTCTGTACTGCTACGTCTGTACT
>JAHDBT010000031.1:0-4221 GCA_020630215.1 Bacteroidota bacterium | reverse complement strand
TTTTTTTAGATGTAGAGACGTGGCACTGCTACGTCTGTACTGCTACGTCTGTACTAGGTACGTGTTAGATGTATTAAATGGGTTAGATGTATCAGGTGTATTTAAACATGTTAGCGTCTTAGATGTATTAAACGGTTTATACATAGCAGTTAGACGTAGCGATGCCACGTCTCTACGAGGTATAATTGTGGGATATTAATACTAATCCTTCACCTCAATATCGAAAGGCATACGCATTTGTATACAGTCCATGTCTTGTAGTTCTTGGTATTTTTGGTAGTATTTGTAGAGGGGACCTAGCTCCTCTTTTACGGCATTGTGTTTTACTTCGCCAATGTATTCGCTTACAAATTTTTCCCAAGGCTTTTTGGTTTCGGGATAAGCGGCAATGGCAAAACCATCTTCGTCTAATCCTGCTTTTTTTGCGGCTATGGCTAGGGCATCTTCAAAGCCGCCAATAACATCTACGAGTCCATTAGCTTGTGCTTGTTTGCCTGTCCATACTCGTCCTTGTGCTATTTGGTGTACTTCGTCTCTAGTCATGCCTCGTCCTTCTCCTACTACTTTTAAAAAGTCCTCGTAAATTTCGTTTACACCTTGTTGTATAATGCCTTTTTCGGCATCGTTTATTGCTCTGTTTAAGAAAATGGAGGTTGGAAAATCGGAGAATTTGGCGGTTTTTACGGTATCGAAGGTGATGCCTAGTTTATCGTCCCAAAATTCGCCTAGTTCTGCCATTAATCCAAATACGCCAATGGAGCCTGTTACGGTATTTTCTTCAGCAACAATAGTATCTGCCATGCAAGAAATGTAGTAACCGCCCGATGCGGCCACATTGCCCATAGAAGCAATTACTGGAATGCCTGCTTCTTTAGCCAACACCAATTCTCGCCACATAATATCGGAAGCTAAAGCACTACCACCGCCAGAATTTACTCGTACCACAATTGCTTTGGTATTCTTGTCGGTACGTGCTTTACGAATAGCTTTTACATAGCGTCCAGAACCAATATTACTTTCATCGCCAGGTCCATCTACAATACCTCCTTCGGCATAAATAACAGCAATTTTATCGCTTTTAGATTTAGCGTCTTCTATATCGGCAGCATTGGCGTAGGAGCCTATTCCTACAAAATTAATTTTATCGTCTTCCTCAATTCCTAGTTTGGTTCTTAGTTCACTTCTCACTTGGTCGATATAAAATAATTCGTCTACTACTTTTTGCTTTTTAGCATCGTCGGCATTTCGCACTAGTAATTTGTCGATGATATTCATCATTTGGCTTTTGCTCATGTCACGAGCATCGGCAACCGTGTTTACGTATACATCGAAAAAGCCATCTAGGAGTTCTCTTGTTTGCAAGCGGTTGTAATCGCTCATTTTGGTATAGCGCAAAGGTTCGGTCGCACTTTTAAAATTACCTGCGTAAAAAATTTCGGGTTCTACGCCAATTTTGTCGAGCATGTTTTTAAGGAATTGCATTTCGGTACTAAATCCGTTTAGCATCACCAATCCTCTAGGATTTAGATATACCTCATCGGCAACCGAAGCTAAATAGTAGGCTTTTTGAGTCATGGTTTCTCCATAGGCAATTACAAATTTATCCGTTTCTTTAAATTCTACTAATTTTTCTCTAATTTCCTCTAGTAAACCTAAACCTGCTGCCACACCACTTAATTCTAAATAAATACCTTTGATGTTATCATCGGTTTTTGCTTTTTCTATACTTGCTAAGATGTCGTTTAAACCCATTTCGTTGTTTACATTACCTCCTAATGCCGAAGATAAATTTAAAGTTGGTGGCTTAGAACGGTCGATAATGGTTTTGCTAAAAGTAGCTTTTAATACCGAATTAGGTTTTACATCTACCTCTTTATCGCTACTACTAGCAGCAACGCCTGCTGCAATACCGATAAAAAATAGCATTAAGAAAAAGGTTAGAAACAAGCCTACAATGGTGGCTAGTACAAATTTAAAAAATTGTTTCATTGTAATATATTTTAAATGGATGGGGTGCTTTTGTTGACTATTATTATTTCCTAATACACTAATAATGAGGAATAAAATTTGTTAATTTGCAAAAATAGCAATTTTAACACAAATAATAGGATATGGCATTGGTGTATTTGTTAACTGGAAGTAATAAAGGCAACTGTATTACTTTATTAAAACAGGCACAGGTAAATATCGTTCAAAAAGTAGGCAATATTATTGCTTATTCTAAGTTTTATGAAAGTGAGGCTTGGGGGAAGGAAGACCAAGCTAACTTTGTAAATCAAGTGTTAATTGTAGAAACCTTGCTTGCCCCTTTAGCCGTATTAAAGGAAACGCAAACAATAGAGGATTTGCTAGGTAGAGTGCGAACCGAAAAATGGGGCAGCCGTACTATGGATATTGATTTGTTGTTTTATAATGATTTAAGGATGGATACGGAGCGATTAACTTTACCACATCCTTATTTACATCAACGAAGGTTTACCCTTGTGCCATTGGTTGCTTTGCGTAAAAATCTACTCCATCCTGTTTGGAAGAAAACGGTAAAGGTGTTGTTGGAAGAATGTGAAGATGAACTGGGAGTTTGGGTTTATTAATTTTTCAAACCCACTTCTCCATTCTAAAATGTTTAATGCCTACTTCTTCAAATTCGTTTCCAACAACTTGGTAGCCTAATTTTTTATAAAAAGGCACAGCGGTATCGCGAGCGTGGCAAAATACAAATTGGTAATTATTTTCTTGCATCCATTTTTCTAGGTATTCGGTCATTAAAGTACCAATGCCCGATTTTTGTTTTTCTTCGGCTACGGCTACTTGTCGCATTTTAACTTTTCCTTGTTCTTTATCCATTAAAACAATGCAGCCTACTACTTCGGTTTCTTCAAAGCAAGCTAAATGAAATTGATTGGCTTCTTCGGCTAATTGTTTGGGCGTAAATACCAAACCTAGTGGTGCTCTTAAAATATCATATCTTAAATTAATTGTTTTTTGGTAATCGGCACTTCCGTGTTTTACAAATTTTAGTTGGTAGTTCATTTTGTTAGCTATTTTAATGGTATTTTTAAATATGCTTAAAGATTAGCCTTTTTTTTAGAATCGCCAACTTTTGGTGCAAAAAAAAGCTCCTTAAAATTAAGGAGCTAGTTGCTAGGTGCTTTTTTAATTAAAAATTAATTTATTTCATTTAATTTTATTTAAGCTTTTGGTTGGGCCAAACCATTCTATTGATTTTTCGTTATAGGCCTCGGCAGCTTCTTCGGCGGTTTTAAAAATACCTAGCTCAAAGGGTTTTTTGCCTTTAAAAATGGCGGCCCTAAAGTTTCCACTAGGTAATTTATACACGCCTCGGTATTGTGTTTCCGAGTTTCCGCTATTAGGAATATTGCGAATAATTTGCGAAGACGTTGCCCAAGTAATATTTTCTCTACGACAATCTAAGCGATTACCATTTTTAAAAGTTACTAATAAACGTTTATCCGAATTGGGTTTTGGCACTAATTGGTCGGCAATATAACGATGCAAATAGATGGTAATATTTTTATAGGTACCATCTGGTTTTTTGTAGTTTTTTTGAAAAAATGCATAGCCGTAAGAATGAATCCGTAAATTCTTTAAAAAACCAATTTCCTGGAAGTAGGAATTGTTTTTTATCATACTGTACACATCTTCCGAAACGATTGCCGTTTCTTCTGTGTTTTTTAAAATTAATCGGTAAAGCATAGGTTACTATTGTTTACAAATGTATAAGCACAAAATTGGCAGACTTAGCGAAATACATTATTCAAGACAAGCAACATTTTTAACATTACTTAATAACATAGATAATGCAGCTAAGTTTAAATAAATAACAACGTACACACTTACGCATTACACATAAATATGTATTAATATAGCAGGGTTGAAAGTTAAATAGTAACATGCGAGTAGGTAGGATAACTATGATAAAAATTAGCCTACAGGTAGTGAGTGTTTATAGGTATAAAAAGTTGTTTAGGAACGATTAAATAGTTTTAAATGCATAGCTTTAAAACTTTAATTTTTGCGATATACTACTTTATTGATAGCAAATTTACGTTTGGAAAATTGGGATTATCTCCTAGTAGTTTACTATTAAAGTACAGATTAAAATAGTTTGCAATTTTATTTATTTTCCAAAAAAAGCGGCTTTTGTTTTTATCTAAGTGAATGAGAAAAAATAACCTCCACCAATTTAATTTATTCTATTTC
>JAHDBT010000030.1:26286-28838 GCA_020630215.1 Bacteroidota bacterium | reverse complement strand
TAATAAAAAAAAGCATGGAGGTAAATTACATAGGAGAATGGCTACTAACTGGAAACATGGGGCATTTGTTAACCATTATTAATATGGTGGCCGCATTTCTGGCAATGTTCAGCTACTACAAAGCCACACAAGCACAAACACGAAACGAATTGGCCCTCAGTCAATCCTGGAAAAGTTTGGCTCGTAAAGGTTTTTGGATCAATTTCTTATCTATTGTAGGAATTTTTGTCATCCTGTTTGTACTTATTTTTTACCACCGATTCGAGTTTAAGTACGTCTGGCAGCACTCCTCCACCACACTACCCGTTTACTATATGATTTCCTGCTTTTGGGAAGGACAAGAAGGCAGTTTTCTCCTCTGGCAATTTTGGATAGCTTTTCTAGGACTAATCGTAATGCGTACCGCCAAAAAATGGGAAGCACCAGTATTAGCAGTTGTTAGCGTATCGCAAGTGTTTTTAGCAGCCATGTTAATTGGTATTCACTTTTTTGGTTACAAAATAGGCAGCAGTCCCTTTCTGCTTATGCGAGAATCGGATATTAGCGCACCCATTTTTATGCGGGCTAATTACTTAGAATTTCTAGTAGAAGGAAACGGATTAAATCCATTATTGCAAAACTATTGGATGGTCATACATCCACCCACCTTATTTTTAGGATTTGCGGCTACCATCATTCCATTTGCGTATGTAATGGCCGCCTTATGGAAAAAAGATTTTACCGATTGGGTTGCCCCCACACTAAGCTGGTCTTTATTTGCTGGCGGCGTACTAGGCACCGGCATCCTTATGGGTGGCGCATGGGCTTACGAAGCCCTAAGTTTTGGCGGCTTCTGGGCTTGGGACCCCGTAGAAAATGCCTCTTTAGTACCGTGGATTGTGCTAGTAGCAGGTATACACACCCTCGTAGCCTACAAGCACAGCGGACACGCTTTACGAGCCACTACCATTCTACTAAGTTTATCTTACCTCCTCATCTTATATTCCTCCTTCCTCACTCGCAGCGGCATCCTTGGCGACTCCTCCGTTCATGCCTTTACCGATTTAGGCATGTCGGGTCAATTATTAAGTTTTTTATTTGCTTTTATTGGCATTAGTGTTTTTGTAATTGGCAAAAACTGGAATACCATGCCCGCCCCTAAAAAAGAAGAAGCTGTTTCTTCTAGGGAATTTTGGATGTTTATAGGTGCCATCGTAATGCTTATGTTGGCAGGGTTAATTACCCTCGATACCTCGTGGCCCGTAATCAATAAAGTATTTGGAACCAATGTAGCCATCACCGAACCTGTATCGCATTACAACAATTACACCATCTGGTTTGCCATTGTTATTGCCTTTTTTAGTGCAACCTTGCAATATTTTCGCTACAAAAAAACAAAGTTTGTAAAAACAGAAAAGCAAAATGCTGTCCAATTTTTAGGCGGATTACTAAAATCAAAAATGCTCTTGCCCATTGCTATTTTATCCCTAATAGCCGCCTCCGCATTAGCCTTTTTTGGCGAACTATTAACCATCAGTTATGTCATTCTTTTATTCATGGCCGTGTTTTCGGTACTAGCCAATTTAAACTATATTATTACAGGGTTATCGGGCAAAATTAAAACCGCAGGCGGCTCCATCGCACACGTAGGTTTTGGCTTGATATTGATAGGCGTTTTATTCTCTTTCGGAAAAACAGATGTCCTATCGGTTAACACCATGGGCATTGACTATGGCGAGCAATTCGATGAACAAAACAATAAGGAAAATGTACTCATTTACAAAGGCAAACCCATACAAATGGGAGAATATTGGGTAACATACGAAAAAGATTCGCTAGACGATCCCAACCATTATTACCAAGTAAAATACGAACGCAAAAAAAATCTTAGAGACCAATCAGAGGAAACCTTTACCCTTTATCCCAATGCCCAAATAAACCCTAAAATGGGCTTAATTGCCAATCCTGATACCAAACATTATTGGACCAAAGACATCTTTACTCATGTATCTTCTGTAACCGATAAAGAGAAAAAAGGACAAGAGTTAAAAGAAATAGAATTAAGTAAAGGAGATACTATTATTACCAACAGTTCCTTTGTTATTTTAAAAGAAATCAACCCTAACCCAATGGCTGTTGATTACATACCTGCCCCCGGAGATATTGCTGCAGGCGCACAAATAGAAATTGTAGATATTAGTAACAACAAGTACAATGTAGAACCCATCTACTACATCCGTAATAACATGGAAAACCACATCGAATCCTACATCCCAGAATTAAACATGAACATCAAGTTCGAGAAAATTATCCCCGACCAAAACAAAATCAAAATTTCCGTTATCGAACCCGATGCTGCCGATTTCATCATTATGAAAGCACTAATATTTCCCTACATTAACGTGCTATGGCTGGGCTGTTTTGTCAGCGTAATTGGCTTCTTTATCAGCATGAAATACCGATGGGAACAAGGCAAACGAGCATGGAGTAGAAAAGCCTCCAAAGTTGAAAGGGAATTGGTAAAGGAAGCAAGCAAAGAGAGTTAGTAAATCTATTTCCCCCTTTCGGACATC
>JAHDBT010000030.1:19670-26186 GCA_020630215.1 Bacteroidota bacterium | reverse complement strand
CCCCTCCACAAACCGTTTCTAATAACAACAAGCAAAGAGCAAATCATAATACCTCCAAAGCTCGCACAATACCCGCCTCTCCAACCATAACTAACCATCCAATTTTTGCGGACTAAATTCCTAAGATAGCGGCAATTTATCGCTTTAAAAGAAAAAAACGGAATCTATACCTAAATAAAGGGATTTTGGCGCAAAATAAGCCTTATTTCCATTAAATAAACGGCTATTTTTTTGTATCTTTGAGCATCAAATTTAAGGATTTAAGTATGGCAGGTAATCTATAAAATAATAGCAGCCATACAGTACTAAAAAACTACGACACAATATGTCTGATGAGCGAATTATACAAATCAATATAGAGGAGGAAATGAAAACCGCCTATATTGATTATTCTATGTCTGTAATTGTTTCGAGAGCATTGCCCGATGTACGAGATGGGTTAAAACCTGTACAACGCCGGGTGCTTTATGGAATGGAAGATTTAGGCTTGCACTACAACAAATCCCACAAAAAATCTGCTAGAATTGTAGGAGAGGTACTTGGTAAGTATCACCCACATGGCGATAGTTCTGTGTACGATGCAATGGTACGGATGGCACAGCATTGGTCTTTGCGCTACCCCCTAGTAGATGGGCAAGGAAACTTTGGTTCGGTAGATGGAGATAGTCCTGCTGCAATGCGTTATACAGAGGCACGGATGAAGCGAGTGGCAGATGAAATTATTACCGATATTGATAAGGAAACAGTAGATTTTCAATTCAATTTTGATGATACCTTACAAGAACCAATTGTACTGCCTTCTCGAATTCCTAACCTAATGGTAAATGGAGCTTCGGGTATTGCCGTAGGGATGGCAACCAATATGCTGCCCCATAATTTAACTGAAATAGTAAATGGTGTTATTGCTTATATCGACAATAAGGACATTACCATCGACGAACTTTGTGAAATTATTACTGCCCCCGATTTTCCAACGGGGGGTATTATTTATGGATACGATGGTGTGAAACAAGCCTTCCATACGGGTAGAGGACGAGTAGTTGTAAGAGGACGTGCCGAAATTGAAACTTATGGTAGCAACGACCGAGAGCGTATTATCGTTACCGAAATACCCTATCAGGTTAACAAATCAATGCTCATTAAAAAAACAGCAGATCTAGTAAACAGCAAACGTATCGAAGGTATTTCTGCCCTCCGTGATGAATCGGACCGTAATGGGATGCGTATTGTATACGAACTAAAGCGAGATGCGAATGCACATGTTGTTTTAAATCAGTTGTTTAATTACACACCGCTGCAAAGTTCATTTGGGGTAAACAATGTTTGCCTAGTAAAAGGACGACCATATTTACTAAACATTCAAGAACTAATTAAGTATTTCGTAGAGTTTCGTCACGAAGTAGTGGTGCGTCGTACTACTTACGATTTACGCAAAGCAGAAGAGAAAGCGCACATTCTGGAAGGCTTAATTAAAGCACTCGATATCCTAGACGAAATCATTGCTTTAATTCGTGCTTCTAAAACACCAGAGGATGCAAGAAATGGATTGATAGAACAGTTTGAGTTTTCAGAAATTCAAGCCAAAGCCATCCTAGATATGCGCCTACAAAAACTCACAGGACTTGAGCGAGAAAAACTGCACAAGGAATACGATGAGTTAATGAGAAAAATCAATCACCTAAGAGAAATTCTAGGTAATGAAGAACTCCGAATGAGCATCATTAAAGGAGAACTTGAGGATGTACGTGACCGCTACGGCGACGAACGACGCACCGATATTGTTTTTGCAGATAGTGATATTTCTATTGAAGATATTATTGAACGAGAACAAGTAGTGGTAACCATTTCTAAACGAGGCTATGTAAAACGCACCAGCCTAGTAGAATACCGAGAACAAAACAGAGGAGGAAAAGGCTCTAAAGGTGGTGCAACTCGTAGCGAAGATTTTATCGAACATTTATTTGTTGGTTCTACACACGATTACCTCCTCATCTTTACCGAAAGAGGCCGCTGTTTTTGGCTTAAAACTTACAAACTACCCGAAGGTACTAAAACCTCCAAAGGTAGAGCCATGCAAAACATCATTAACCTACCTTCCGATGATAGGGTAATGGCGTACTTAACAGTAGCAAACCTAGAAGACCCCGACTTTTTAAACAGCCATTATATTGTATTCTGTACTAAAAATGGCATCATTAAAAAAACATCCCTAGAAGCATTTTCTCGCCCTCGCCAAAACGGAATTATTGCCATTAATATTAAAGACGACGACGATTTGCTAGAAGTGAAACTCACTAATGGCAATTGCGATATTATGCTAGGCTCTAAGTCTGGACGTGCTATCCGCTTCCCCGAATCGAAAGTGCGCTCTATGGGACGTACGGCATCGGGCGTTAGAGGTATTAAATTGCGAGATGAGAAAGACGAAGTAATTGGTATGGTATGCGTTGACCAAGATGTAGACCAACCTGCCATCTTATCGGTATCCGAAAAAGGATATGGCAAACGTACCTTAATGGAAGATTACCGCAAAACAGGTAGAGGTGGCAAAGGCGTTACCGCACTAAACGTTACCGAAAAAACAGGTGCATTAATCTCCTTAAAAGAGGTGAATGATAATAATGGACTAATGATTATCAACAAGTCGGGCATTACTATTCGTATGAGTGCCGATGCTATTTCTGTACAAGGACGTAACACGCAAGGCGTACGGTTAATTAACCTTAAAGGAGACGACGAAATTGCTAGTGTAGCCAAAATTCCTGAAACCGAAGAGGAGGAGGAAATAGTAGACGCAGAAAACGCTGAAGGAACAGCCGAAGCCGATGGTGTAAATGCAGAGGAAAAGACTGATGCCGAGGCCGATGCTAAAGATAATTCTGAAACAACTGATACTAATAATTCAGAGGAAAGCGAAGAAAATACCGAGGAATAATACCTCCTTTTTAGCCTGTGGGGTGGAGGAGGAGCTTTTATAGCCTCTATAACCAAACTATTATAACCATTAGGCATTTATTCTAGCAACCATATTAAACTAGTTGTTAGTATACAGGTCAAGAATAAGGTGCAGTTTGTTATTTAACTGTATATACTTAATTTTTGATGGGTTTGTTTGTAAACAATTGCATTATATCAAACCCGTCCAATTTCTTCATTTTTTTCACAATGTCAAACATCAAATTTTAATCAAATGAAAAAAATTCTTTTATCAATTGTAGCCTTGTTAGCTTTTAATATGGTAACCTATGCACAAGCCGATGTTACAAAATATATTAATACTGCTCGTAATCATCTACAAAACTATGTGCAAGATGAAATGACACAAGGCAAAACCAAATCACTCGAAAAAGCACGCGAGGCAATAGATGAAGCGACTAAAAGAGTTAAAGAAAAACAAGCCGCTAAGGATTCTAAGCTAAAATCTAAAAATGTAGCTAAAACGTGGACTTACCGAGCACAAGTTTATGGTGAATTAGCTGGTTTAGAAGGAAACCCTTTAGCCGAAGGAGCAAAAGCGCAAGCAGTTGAAGCCGCTAGTAAAGCTATTGCCGCAGACCCTAAAGCCGACCGTGATAAAAATAACATGGTGCTAGACCAAATGCGTATTAACGATTATAATGCAGGTGCTGATAATTTTAAAGAAAAAGATTATGCAGCTGCTTATGAAAGTTTTAAAAGTTCCCTAGAAATTTTTGAAGTAATGAATACGGGTTCAAAAGAAGTAATCGACACACCTACAATTGCAATGGTTGCTTATTCTGCTCAAAATGCAGGCAAATCAGACGATGCACAAAAATATTTAGAGCGTTTGGTGGAGTTAGACTATCAAGATGAAACGGTTTATACCGCTTTATCAGGCATCTATATGGAAAAAGGCGAATCAGATAAAGCAAGCGATATTATTGGCAAAGGAAAAGAACGTTTCCCTGGAAGTAATGCTTTCTTAATTAATGAGATTAATATTTTAATGAAAAGCAATAAGCAGTCAGAAGCTGTTGGCAAAATGGAAGAAGCTGCTAAGTTATATCCAGATAATGCGAGTCTTTTCTTCGCTTTAGGTAGTACTTACGAAACATTAGAAGGAGATGGCATGAAACAAAAAGCAATAGATTCTTACAAAGCTGCTTTAGAGAAAAAACCTGGTTATTTTGATGCTTTATACAACTTAGGCGCATTGTACTACAATCAAGCTGCCGAAAAAACAAAAGCAGCAAGTGGTTTAGGCATGTCATCAAGCGACCAAGCTAAATACGATGTGTTATCGAAGGAAGCGAATGATTTGTTTAAACAAGCATTACCTTACTTTGAGCAAGCAGAAACAGCAAACAGCAATGATTTAAATACCCTAATTGCATTAAAAGAAATTCATGCAAACTTAGGCGACCTTAATAAGTCTAAAGAGTATAAAACGAAATTTGAAGCACTAAAAAAATAATTACTGCTTTAGGTTTGTAATTTTAAACAAAACGCCATCCCCTTATTTTATAAGCGGATGGCGTTTTTTTGTTTCTTATGATGAAAATTAGGACCTATTTGCTTTGCTAATCTTAATATACGGCGACCCTGCTAGGGTAGGCTGTTCAAAATTGCACTACAATTATGCGATCATTTTGGGCTTATTTATACTTGTTTCTTTTTGTTAAGAAAAGCCCTTACAGTTGTTCTTACTAAATTGCACAAAAAAAATAGCCGTTCAGAGCAAACTGTACTTGTCATCTCCAGATGGCAAGCCCCTAAGTCGTTGATTTACAGACTGATTGCTGCTCGGCAGTATGCTATTAGCATCGTAGTTCTGGCTTCTGCTTTGAATCTGGAGATTCAAAGTACAGGTACGTTGAACAACATGTAGCCAGTATAATACTGTTTTTTTTCTTTAAAAGAGGATAGGCTTTCAAAAGTAGCTATCTTAAAATAGGCAGCCAACTAAATAATCCTGTAGGGATTACCTGTTTATAGAAATATGCCCAAATCTAATACAAACGCCGTAGGTGTGACCCCATATTAGCTATTTTCATTAGGCCACACCTACGGCGTTTGGAAATCGGAACACCTAAATTAATATTTTAGAAATCGCTTACCTGCAATATTGTTTTCTGGGAAATGGAGAATATAGTAGCCCTTCTTTAAATCTTTAGTGTCAATAATACCATCTTGAACGATATTAAAAATTACCTGTCCTGTGATATCAACGACTACGGCTTTGGTTATTTTATCTGTCCATCCTTCCATTCTAATCGCATCATCACCATATAACAAGTTGATGGCGGTTTCATCTACAGGTATTTTCTGTAAAGCTGTAGGTACAAGCGGCTCCGACAATTGATAGCGTAACAAATCGCTTTCGGTTCCTAGGCTCGATAAACCACCTGTAAGGTAAACATAATTGTCTATTACAAAAGAACCAGGTGCCCATCGGCCGCTTCCAGGGTGATAGGGTAATGCTATCCAGAGGTCAAATTCAGAAAAATACTCCCAAAATTCTCCTTCTTCTAAGTAAGTATGATTTTCTCCCTCGCCACTCAAAATATACCCTCGCCCTTGATAGCTAAACTGTGTACCAGCTACCCGTCCGCTTCCAGGGAAGTCGGCTAACTGCTCCCAAGAATCGGTAGCAGGAGCGTATCTGTAAAAGTCATTATATATATTGGGGTCTCCTTCATCGCCATGACCAAAACCCACATAAACATGGTCGCCGATTTCAAAAAAGTAGGGGTGATGTCTTTCATAACCTGGGAATTCCGTTTTTTCCGACCATTGGTTACTCTGCATGTCATATTCCCACCAATCTTTAAGATTTCCATCCGCAAAATCACCCATTCCTACATATATTTTATCATTCCACCTAACAAAGGCAGGATGGCTTCTTCCAGTACAGGGACAAGCAGTCATTTCTTCCCAAGTGTCTGTAGTGCTGTCGTATCGCCATAAATCATTATAAGTTTGCCCCTCACTATTTCCAAATCCTACAAAGGCATACTGTTCGTAACTTATTCCGTAAGCATAAGCCCTAGCTCCACCAGGAAAATCGGCAAGCTGTGTCCACGAATTGGCAAGAGGATCGTAACGAAACATATTGCTAAATCCTTCCGACCAATTTGCTCCTGTAAGCACATAACCCAAGCCATTTATGCTAAATGTTACAGGATGATGTCGCCCATTAGTAGTACCATTAACCTGATCAGGAATTCCTGCTAATTGTTCCCATTCTTGAGCGTGGGAGAGGAGGGGAGTTGCTAAAAACAGTAATGTTAATATAATTTGTTTCATGCGAATGTTTGGTTTTTAATTATTACAAAATCAAGTGTAAAAAACAAAGAATTATAAGTGCCCAATTACCGTATCCTTACGGCTTTTCGGGCTATATTTAGACGTTAAAATTAATTTAAAAATTCCATATGTATGGGTGGGTGTAATAAAAATACCGTAAGCATACGGTGTTTTAGCGCATGGGCTTTTAACCGAATTTGTTATCACAATTCAAAAATAATTCTTTCTAACAAGTTTAAAGCAAACAGG
>JAHDBT010000030.1:5513-19570 GCA_020630215.1 Bacteroidota bacterium | reverse complement strand
CAAAATATCAAAAAAAACGGCAAAAAGGCTAGAAAAGGGGGTTTATGTGGTTATTTCCAAACATCTATTTAACATAATATTAATTATGAGTCAAAATAGGTGCTTTACAAAGCCAAAATCAGCTAGGCGATATTGATAAAAGAACAAGGTGCATATTCTATAAACAATTAATCTAATTATACACGCAAATAACGGTAACCATAAGTTTATTGTAAGTCTAAACAGCACAACAAAGATGCAGTATTAAAAGTTGTAGAAAAAATTATGAACAGCAATTAAACCCAAGCCAATAATTACTGTCAAAGCTATGCATCTTACTTGCTTATAAAAAAGCAAATGAATAATAACTGAATTTAATTTATCTCAAAAAAAAAATATGAAACATATTTTATCAATATTTAGCATTGTGCTAGTCCTTATGATTAGTGTTAATAACAATGCAAATGCTCAATTTTTTTCTAAGAAAAATAAAAAGGCAGCAAAAACAACCCAAACACGTAAAGGAAAAACAAAGACCAAATCATATGAAAATACAGCAGTAAAAACATACGAAAAACAACAAACTAATAACCAAAAAAACACCCAAACATTACCGGCAAATAAAGGGAAAAGTAAGAGCAAAACCGTCATCCGCAAATATGAAGGAACTGATAAAGACAAAGCTAAACCAACTCCTCGTCCAGTAAAATCAACGGATTATAGGAAGGATAAAAATTATAAAGACGATGCTGGAACAAAATCAAAACCTGCTCCTCGTCCCTACCAAAAGCCTACAGTAAAGGATAAGTCCAAATCAAAACCTTCCCCTCGCCCCTACCAAAAACCTATAACAAAGGATGATAAAAACAAGGAAAGACCTATTAAAAATAACACGCAAAAAGGCGATTCAAAATCTAAATCTAAGCCTAGACCACATAAAAATCCAAAATCAAACAAAGAGGGTTATGGTGATAATGATGAAGGATATGATTATGAGTACGAAGATGAACATGAACATGAACATAATCATGGTGATTATGAACATGGTGGTAATGGTAAAAATAAATGTGGTGTAGAAGGTTGTACTCGTCCTGGTCGTCATGCAGGATTCCATAAGCACGAAAACGGTAAAAGCAAATGTGGTGTAGAAGGCTGTACTCGCCCTGGTCGTCATGCAGGTTATCATAAAAACCATGATAAACATAACAACAATCATCACGATGATTAAGCCGAACACTTGCGGCTTTCTATATTAATCTCTGATAATCAATAGAATAAGGCTGCTGAGTTTAATCATTACTTAATGGTTAGTCTGTATGCTTACTGCTTTTCTATTAAACGCTGATAATCAATAGCATAAGATTATTGCATTTAATAATTGCTCAAAGACAATAAGCAATTACAATTCTCTCATGACCTACCTTTTGAGTGTATTACATTCAAAAAGTAGGTCTTTTTAAATTCTATAAACAAATGAAAAACTTTTTACTTAAAATTACTATCACTATTACCGCTATTTTTTTCTTTCAAAACAATACTTTTGCCGCCTATTGTGGTGCCAATGGCGATAGCACGGCTGATGAATGGATAGAAAGTATATCCATTGGCAGCTATACCAACAATTCTGGAAATGATGGCGGTTATGGCAATTATACAGGTTCTACTATTAACCTAACAACAGGCAACTCCTACAACTGCACCCTTTCTCCTGCCTACAGCGATGTAGAATATGACGAATACTGGCGTATTTGGATTGATTACAATGGCGATGAGGACTTTAACGATAGTGGGGAACTCGTATATGATGCAGGCGGTGGCAATGCTGGCACTTTAAATGCATCCTTTAGTGTACCAAGCAGCGTAAGCACAGGTACAACTCGTATGCGTATTGCTATGAAATGGGTAGGCACTGTTTCGGGAGGTGGAACAGATGAAACACCGCCTGAAGCCTGTGGCACTTTTGAATATGGAGAGGTAGAAGATTACATCGTAAACATTAGTGGTGGTGGAAGTTCTGACACCTATTGCAATGCCAATGGCGATAGCACGGCTGATGAATGGATAGAAAGTATATCCATTGGCAGCTATACCAACAATTCTGGAAATGATGGCGGTTATGGCAATTATACAGGTTCTACTATTAACCTAACAACAGGCAACTCCTACAACTGCACCCTTTCTCCTGCCTACAGCGATGTAGAATATGACGAATACTGGCGTATTTGGATTGATTACAATGGCGATGAGGACTTTAACGATAGTGGGGAACTCGTATATGATGCAGGCGGTGGCAATGCTGGCACTTTAAATGCATCCTTTAGTGTACCAAGCAGCGTAAGCACAGGTACAACTCGTATGCGTATTGCTATGAAATGGGTAGGCACTGTTTCGGGAGGTGGAACAGATGAAACACCGCCTGAAGCCTGTGGCACTTTTGAATATGGAGAGGTAGAAGATTATACGGTAAACATCAGCAGCGGAGGAAGTAGTACAAATGTTCCTAATACTAATTTTACTGCTAATGTAACAAACGGTGTAGCTCCATTAAGCGTTAACTTTTCGGATGCATCAAGCAACAATCCTACAAGTTGGCAGTGGGTATTTGAAGGAGGCAGTCCTAGCTCTTCTAATAGCCAAAACCCAAGCGTAGTTTATAGCACACCAGGTGTTTATTCTGTAAGTTTAACAGCTAGTAATTCCGCAGGTTCTAATATAGAATCTAAAATAGATTATATAATAGTAGAAGGTACAACAGTTACCGCACCTACTGCTAATTTTAGTGCCAATGTTACTACAGGCGAAGGGCCACTAGTGGTTAATTTTAGTGATGCCTCCACTAATAACCCTACAAGTTGGCAATGGGCATTTGAGGGTGGAAGTCCTAATACGGCAACGGGACAAAATCCAACGGTAGTTTACAGTACGCCTGGTATTTACAATGTTAGCTTAACCGTTAGTAATTCTGCTGGTAGTGATACCGAAACAAAGGTTGGTTATATTAATATTAGTGGTTCAACAGGCGACCTGCCAGTTGCTAATTTTGTAGCCAATATTACCACAGGTAATGCACCATTATTGGTTAATTTTACTGATGTATCAAGCAATGCCCCAACAAGTTGGTCGTGGGTATTTGAAGGAGGTACACCAACAAGTTCTACCGACCCCAATCCTAGCGTTACCTTTGATACAGAAGGCACTTATACCGTATCTTTAACAGTGTCAAATGCTAGTGGTTCTAATACCCAAACTAAGGTAGATTATATTGTCGTAGTTACTCAAAACGATGCGCCACCCGTTGCCGACTTTGTTGCCAACACAACTTCGGGCAATGCTCCTATAACCGTTAGTTTTGCTGATGCATCTACCAATAATCCTATTTCTTGGATATGGGAATTTGAAGGAGGTTCGCCTGCATCTTCCACCATATCAAATCCAGTAGTAGTTTACAATACACCTGGTGTTTACCAAGTATCGCTAACCGTAGCTAATAATTTTGGAGCTAATACTGTAGTTAAAACCGACTATATTACGATTGGTTCGGGTTCGGGCTTTGCGCCAATTGCTACTTTTGATGCCAGCACTTATCAGGGCAATGCTCCATTAACCATCACTTTTTTCGATGAGTCGGTTAACGAACCTTTGGTATGGGATTGGGAATTACCTGGTGCTTTTCCTAGTTCTTCCAATGAGGAAAATCCAACGGTTACCTATTACAATCCAGGTACTTTTCCTGTTACCTTAACTGTTACCAATAATTTTGGCAACGATACCCAAACAGAAAGTGCATACATTACCGTACTTCAACCTACGAGTGTTGCAGAGGCGATGTTAACACCTTATGTAATCATTGCACCAAACCCAACCAATGGATTATTAAACATTAAATTGAAAAATATTAAAGGAATAGAAAAGCAATTATTATTATTTAACAGCCTAGGACAATTGGTGGCCAATTTAAATAATAGTGATTTAAACGATGCAGCCCAAATACAATATCAATACGATATGCAAGACTTGCCTAAAGGGATTTACATTTTGCAATTGCATTTAAATGATCAGCATTACAGTTATAAAATAACCAAATTTTAAATAGAGCATTTGTGATCCGTGACTAAAAATACCGTAAGTATACGGTAAATTGGGTAAACTAAAATTACCCCTTAAACTCCGTATGCTTACGGTAAATCAAATAAAACACCAACAAAATCATCAGCCTACCAACTGACTGCTGACAATGAGCGCAGCGAATGATCTGACTACTGACTGCTCCTAAGAAACATAATCCCGCAAATACTCATATGGCTCGTTTAAGTCTCCATTTTTGGTAATACTTGCTCGGTGTATAATATTGCTTTCTTCCGCTTTAATTAATTCTGGAATAACATGTGCGATGAGTGCCTCACCAAACATAGCCGAGGCATCACGAGGTAATTCGTTCGGTAAATTATCTATCGACATAATATCAATCACCTGGTCTTGATAAGCATCTGTTTCTTGTTCGGTGTGTGGGTTGTAGCCAAAAACAGGATCGCCAATAACCGTTGCTTTTAAGGTTGCAGGAATTGAACCTTCAATATCGCAAGTAACATCTGCAATGGTTTTTATTTTAAAATCTGGCGCACGCATATCTGCTTTGCTAAAAAATATAGGAGCCTCATTAGACCAGTATACGCCATTAATCATAAAGTCGGTTACCTTGGTGTATGGAGCAAAAGTACTTTCATAGTCGCTAGGATTTTTATAGAAATCAGGGCGGTCAAAATCGCCATCATGTCCTTTTTTACGGTATAATTTTTCTACATCGAGGATTACATACACAGGCTCATTAAAGCTTTGGTTTAAGTATGCTTCAGGGCTTACTTCCTTAATTTTTAATTCATCCAGCACTTCTTTTGCGCCTAGTGCAACACGTCCGCCACCCGTAATTAGCATTTTTACAGGAGGTATTTTTAGGGCTTTATACGCTTGTTTAATTTCGTCGTAATCCTTACTTTTGTGTGCTGCTTTTAACTCAAAAGCTCCTAATCTTTCCCCTAGTGTCATTAAGCCATTGTGTGCGCCTACAATGCCTGCAAATCTACCAAAGCCAATAATTCTACTACCCCTCTCCCATCTAAGGCATTCGTAATCAATTAATTGTATATTTTTGGCAATTATTTTTTGTAGTAGCTCCTTGTTATAAGGTTGTTTTTTTATCGTATGCGAAAAGAAAAAGTATTTTTTATTAGCGATTAATTTAGGCTTAGGTACTTCCTTTACACCAAACAATATATCGCAATCGTTTACGTTTTCGCTTAAGCTTATTCCTTCCGCCTCATACTCCGCATCTGTATAACAACGATTGGGCGAACGTTCTACTTTTAGCTCAATGTTTGGGAACTTTTCCAGTAATTCTTTGCATTGTTTAGGTGTAAATGGCACCCTCGAATCTGGAGGTACTTTTTCTTCTCTTATAATTCCGAATTTAAATTTATTCATTTGATACCGATTTTTTTATATTTTTATAGTGTATTTTAAAAAAAGGACATAACCGTATGCTTACGGAGTTTTTAATTATTTAATTTAAGCTATTAAGCAATAAAGGAAATAGGTACTTTGCACTAAATTGGTTAATGCTGCAAATATGCTAATTTTTTCTTGTAGTGTGAAACAAATCCAACTACTTATCAAAACAGAAACAATCATCTTATTTTTTTACAAAAACATAATACATGCAAATTAAAAATTACTTTGCCCCTCTCCTTCTTTCTTTTTTATTGTCTTTAATGTATAGCATTAATGCTAATGGACAAGTTTTTTCATTTGTAAAAGACATTACGCCTGGACCAGATAGCAGCTTTGAATACAACGACGACCTTTGGTTACCGTTTGGCGAGGTGGCATTATTTACCTTATTTAATGCCAATAGTGAACACGAAGTTTGGCGAACCGATGGCACAGAGGCAGGCACCTTTATCTTGATAAACTTAGGATTTAATGAACCTCATCATGCACTTAAATTAGACGACAATACCGCCTTATTTACAGCAACTATGCCAGATGATGCAGGAGAATTAGTCTACAAAACAGATGGCTCTTTAGCTAATACCGAAAACATTTATACACATCCCGAAGCATTTCATCATCTAGATATGGTGTTATTTGATGGAGCTGTTTTTGTAGGCGATTATGGTGACACGGCAAATGGTGATTCACAATTGTTTAGATTTGACATAACTAGTGTAACATTAACATTGATAACCGAATTTGGTTTTGGTAGTTTTAGAACCATTTGTGCTACCGATAATTACTTGTATTTTATGGGAGGCAATAGCGATGGAGATACTGCTTTGTTTCAATCGGAAGGAACTGCCGAAACTACCATTGACTATATTGTAATAAATACAGGCAGCGAGTTTAGCCAAAATATCAACATGACTGCTGCTGGTGAAAAAGTGTTTTTTTGGTATAGACCTAATTCCGATTTTGATTACTCTTTATGGGTAACAGATGGTACCGAAGCAGGCACACAAATCCTAATGGACTTTGCACTTAACTCGTCAAATTACTTAGGAGAAAAAAACTCTATTATTGCCCACGATGGGAAAGTGTTTTTTAGAGCTACGCCAGCAGGAATTAGCACAACAGGATGGGTAGGTGAGTTATATGTTTCGGATGGTACTCCTAGCGGAACTTTTACGATTGATATGATTCCTGGTGACCACGATATTCCAGAGTATTTTACCGTTCATAATAACGAACTGTACTATCAAAGCCGCCAAAATAAAAAAACCTACAAAACAGATGGTACAAGCTTTGGCACAACAATGACTATTAACTTAACAGATGTAACCTATGGTGGTTCTTTTGGTGATGAAATGTTAAGCAATGGCGAGTATTTACTTTCGAGGGGGATATGGAGTTATGGTAGTTTTGGTAATAATTCTGGTACAGAACTGTTGTATTCTGATGGAACAAGCGAAGGAACAGTTTTAATAGATTTAGTGGATGGAGAAGAAGAAGCTTTTCCTAATGCCTTAACCTTAGTAGGCGACAAACTAATTTTTACAGGGGAATCAGTTGAGACAGGAAGAGAGTTAATGGTATTAGATTTAACAACTTTAGGACAAGTAATTGATGCCGTAGAACCTATCAAAAATCAGCCTTTACGAATGAGTATTTACCCCAATCCAACTAAACAAAATATTCGTATTCAACTACCCAATACCACCAGTTGGGATAAGCTGAGTGTACATAATATTTTAGGACAACCCATTTTAGAATTACCAATTACCACAAGCATGGCTACCAACGAAATAATGCTTCCCAATTTAGCGCAAGGCTCATATGTGGTTTATGCGACTAACACAGCAGGAGAAAAAGCTTTTGCTAAGGTGTTGGTAGTGGAGTAATTTATTCTCCGTCCCTAAAACACAACTCAAAGCAAAGACTTACTATTTTTCAAAAAAATAGTAAGTCTTTACGTTCAGGCCTACAGCATTGCTCACCTCCTACCCTTCCAGGCTTCGCCTTTTGTGTGGTAGGGATTTTGAATTTAAAAATAATTTCACTTTTTATTACAAAGTAATTTGAAAATAATAACTAGAAATTACAAATGCAAACCACATTCCGTTTTAGGCGAATTATTCCACCTTCCTTTACGCCCTAATCCTGGTAGGGTACAATGGGTACAACCTATAGAAGCATATCCTTTTGATTTTAAGGGATGGAATGGCAAATGGTGTTTTTTGATAAACTCATCTCGTTCTACAAAACCAATATCTAGTAAAGGATAAAACTTCGTATTGCTTTCTTGTTCTTCAAAAAAGTTTAGCGAATTGCGATAATCACTTTGCCACCGCATCAATCCAGAAACCCAAATTTTGTAATTGCCTTTAATAATGTTTAGCGGCTGCACCTTATTAATATAACAGCATCTATTCGGGTTTTTATTCCACAATTCTACATCGGCTGTTTTTTGGTGCATTGTAGGATCGGGCTTCACTTCTACTACGTTTAAATTGTATAGTTGGGTTAGGTATTCTTTGTAAACCAAGGTTTCTTTAAAATGATAACCTGTATCTATAAAATAAATAACCTGCGCTTTATTTACATCCGAAAACACCTTTAATAAAAAAGCGGAGGTTGCCGCAAATGCGGAGGTCAGCATAATTTCGGAAGCGTCAAAATCTTTATACAATTGTTCTACTCGTTGGTAAACGTTTAGTTTTTCGTATTGTTGATTTAATTGGTTGATATCAATTATTGTTTTTGTATTCATGGCTTTTTTAATTTTGCATTTCTGCACTGCAATCATATCATATCATATATAATACGATTATTTGTTTAATGAAAATTCACAACCTATTTATCCAAACTATAATAGTTTTGGCAGGCTAAAAATAGTGAAGCAGAACCCTATAATCGCCAGCATATAAACTGACTGCTGACTACTTAAAAATCACCAATCCGCAAAAGCATTTTCTTCTACAGGATATTCGGGTGCTAGTTGTACTCGCAATCCATCGAGTGCTTTGGTAATTGGAATTTGACAGGCTAAACGACTGTTGGGTTTTACTTCATACGCATCATCTAACATCGCTTCTTCGTCGGTATTTACGGGACGGTTATTATGTGGACTTATTACGTACAAATGGCAGGAAGCACACAATGCCATGCCGCCACAGGTTCCTTCTACGGGCAGTTCGTAGCTTTTACAAACCTCCATTAAATTTAAACCCATGTCTGTGGGTACTTCTAACGCTTGTTCTTTGCCTGTTCTGTCGGTTAAATATATTTTTATGATGTTGTTTTCCATTTTATAGTATTTAAATGTTTTTTAGGATGCCCACTAAGTTGCACGGAGTTTTTCACGGAGTGTCACGAAGTTTTTTAGGGCTGTGCTGTCTCCTTTTGTTAGTCCCTTTAGTTGTTTAAAGTTCGTAGGTATTTAGTTGATTTTAGGTGGAGTTATACGGAGTTTTTTATGGACACTTCGCCATCTCTATTTACTAGCAACTCCTTCTACTTTCTACAAAAATACTTGCTACTATTTTCTTAAAATCCATTAACCCCATTTACAGTAGTATATTTAAGAACATTTCTTTTATCGGGATAAATGCGTTTAAATGCAGATTGTACCATCAGGGTTGCTTCGTGAAAACCACATAAAATTAATTTGAGTTTTCCAGGGTAAGTATTTACATCGCCAATAGCATAAATGCCTTTTCTATTAGTAGCGTAATCTAGGGTATTATCTACTTTAATGGCGTTTTTTTGTATGTCTAATCCCCAATTGGCAATAGGGCCAAGTTTGGGGGTTAAGCCAAATAAAGGGAGCCAATTTTCGGTATCAATGTTAAAGGCTTGGTCTTCTTTTTTGTGTTTTACTTTTACGCCTTTTAAAACGCCGTTCCCATAAATTTCAAATACTTCCGAATCTAAATGCATTTTTATTTTTCCTGCTTCCGCCAGGTCAATGGTTTTTTGTACGGAATCAGGATGCGCTCTAAAGTTTTGACTGCGGTGTATTAGGGTTACATCGGCAGCAAAATCATCGGCCATAAATATCGCCCAGTCTAATGCGCTGTCGCCGCCGCCGCTTATTACTACTTTTTTATTTCGGTAGACTTCAGGGTCTTTCACAAAATAATTAATTCCTTTTTCCTCGTAATTTCTAAGGCGTTCTATTTGTGGCCGCCTAGGAATAAATACGCCTAAACCGCCAGCAATGGCTACTACGGGGGCTTTGTGTTGTGTGCCTTTGTTGGTCGTTACGATAAATTGTTCATCATCGGTTTCTTTAATATCTACGGCAATTTCTCCTAGCGTAAAGCCAGGCTTGAAAGGTGCAATTTGTGCTTTTAAATTTTCAATTAAATCGCCTGCTAGTATTTTAGGAAAGGCAGGGATATCGTAAATTGGTTTTTTAGGATATATCTCTGCACATTGCCCGCCAGGTATGGGTAAGGCATCAATTAAATGGCAGCGTAGTTTTAACAGTCCTGCCTCAAAAACGGTGAATAGTCCAACGGGACCTGCTCCTATAATTAAAATATCTGTTGTTATCATTTTTTGTTTTTTTTATGTCGGTCATCCCTATGGGATTGGGTTTGTTTATCATTTTTTTCCTAGAATAAATTCTAGGGCTACAAAGTCGGTCATCTCTACGAGATTTCTTTTTTAGTCATTATAGATTGGGTTAAATCATTTAAGTGTGCCACCTTGTATTCAAAATCGCCTTTTAAGGTTTTTCTATAGGTATTTAAATTCTCTAGTAATTCGTGGACGTTTTCTGGGAAAATTTCTTCAAAAAATTGACGCAATCGTTTGGCTAATGTTGGTGATTTCCCGTTGGTGGAAAAGGCTATTTTTAAATGTCCTTTGGTAACAATGCTGCCCATGTAAAAATCGCATAGTGGCGGATTGTCTGCTATGTTAACCAACATTTTTTTGGCTCGGGCATCTTGACAAATTTGGATGTTTACTTGCTCGTTATCGGTTGCGCCTACTACAATGCTTCGTCCTTCCAAATCTGTAGGGTCGTAGGCTTTTTGGGTGCGGGTTAAATTGTTTGCTGCAATTAATTTTAAAACTTCGGGTCTAAAAAAGGTGGCAACTAAATGTACGTTTGCATTAGGGCTTGATTTTAATAGAAAGGTTAATTTTTCTAATGCTACGTAGCCGCCGCCTATTATTACGATGTCTAATAAATGGGCTTTTAGGAAAATTGGATATAATTGATTTTTATTTTGTTGCATTGTATTTTTGATGTTGGTGATATAAATTTAATACTGCGACCTCGCTGAGGTCGGATTGAGAATGATTTGAACATTTTTATCCAAATTCAAAAGTGGTTGGCATCAAGCCGGGAGGCTTTAGGCCCGTTATGCTCCAGCCGGGAGGCTGGAACAGGCGGATTGGATGTCGCAATTGAATGCTCGCCCCCAACAAGCTCGTACCTACACCTTAGCTATAAATTGCGCCAAAATTTCAGGCTTCGATAAAATTTCGGATACATTAGATGCATGACCTACTACTGGACCAATAACAATAATTGCAGGATGGCTTAATTGGTGCCTTTTAACTTCCTCCACAATGGTATCCATATTAGCAATAACAGATTTCTGGTTGTCTCGATAACCATTTTGAATAATGGCGATGGGGGAATTGCCTTTGCCTAACTGCTGGTAAATTTTAGCGATTTGTGGTAAATGGGTCATGCCCATTAGTATAACAACGGTTGCAGTGCTTTGGGCTGCTAGTTGTATGTCGTTGGATAAGGTTCTGTTTTTAGTGGTTCCCGTTAGTACCCAAAAACTTTGAGATACACCTCGTTTGGTTAGCGGAATACCTAGCGCAGCAGGTACCGAAGTGGAGGAAGAAATGCCTGGTATTACTTTGGTTGGCACGCCAAAACATTGAATAAAATCTATTTCTTCTGCGCCTCGTCCAAATATAAATGCGTCGCCTCCTTTTAGGCGTACTACATGTCCGTACTTGTAGGCGTAGGCTACCATTTTATAATTAATTTCTTCTTGCGGAAATCGTTTGTATCCTTTGCGTTTGCCTACAAATACTTTTTTTGCATTTGGGGCGTAATCCAATAATTCGGGATTTACTAAGGCATCGTATAAAATTACATCGGCACTTTGTAAGGCTTTTAAACCTGCTACCGAAATTAAATCTATATCTCCTGGACCTGCACCTACTAAGGTGACTTTGGCTTGTTTATGTTGATTGTTCATTGTATGTTTTTTTTAAGTGGTCAGTGGTCAGACCGTTCGCTGCGCTCTCTGTCAGAACGCTTCGCTGTCAGTTTCCTGCTGACGTTTTTTTAGTGGTCAGTGGTCAGTTTTATATGCTGACGTTTTTTTTATTTAGTGATTAGTTTTTATATGCTGACGATTTTACCGTAAGCATACGGTGTTTTAGTTGGTAGTTTTTAGTGATTGCTAACCGTTTTAAAACTGGTCCCAATACCATTTACTCTCTACCAAATACTATTTTAACTATTTTTCCAATTCCTTTTTTCTATAATCATTTGCTTGATGATAAAAATCATAGGCACTGATTAAATAATTCTCAGCGAAGGATTTAGTTGGATTGCTTGTTTTTAATTGTAGCGCAAACTCGGTAAAGGAGGTTTCTAATTTAATTTTTTGGGTATCTACAAACAATTCATCAAACTTGTGGATGATGCTGGCTTGGGTATTTGTTTTTTGTTCGTCGGCAATTAATAGCGCTTTGGCGGTATTAATGGTGGCAGCATAAGTGTGGTAAATACTATCTCTTAAATTATTTTGTGTCAACGCTCTTTTTGCTAATTCTAACTTTTCTTCACTCTCAAAAAATAGGGTGGTAATTAAATCAATAATTACGCCTGCACATTCTCCTAATCCAATGGCCTTTATATAGGGGGCGTTGTGTCCCCAGTCTACAAAATCATCTGCTGTAATATTTTCGGTAGTCGATAAAGGTTTTAATAAATCGTAGAAATAAATTTTCCCTTTTTCGTCGTAATAGTCCCAAAAATTGGTATCGTTTATAGAATTGGCTCTTAAATCATTTAAAATAATTCGTAGGGCATCGGGGGCTTTTTTGCTAGGCACTTTAATTAATTTATTGGCAAAGCGGCCATTTCCATCTCCTAGTTTTCCACCTCCTAGTAAAATTTGTGCGGCAGGTAAAATGCGTTTGTCCTTACTTTTCATCGACATACCTTGAAATCCAATAGGCGCAATCATGTGTTGTCCACAAGAGTTCATGCAGCCCGAAATTTTTATTAATAAATTACTGTCGGCAAAGTCGGGATATTCTTCTTTTAATACGGTTTCTAGTACGTTTGCTAATCCTGTGCTACTGGCAATACCTAAATTACAGGTGTCGGTTCCTGGGCAAGCGGTAATGTCTTTTAATACTAAAAAACCTGTTTCTGCTAATCCTAGGGCTTTTAATTGTTGGTAGAAAAAGGGTAAATTAATTTCGGGTACATGCCTAATAATTATGTTTTGGTGTATGGAAAGGGTTAATTCATTTCCTGCATAATCTTTTACTAGTTGTGCTAAGGTTCTCGATTGTTCTGTAAATAAATCGCCTAGCCTAACTTTAATTCCTATGGCAAATAAACCAGTTTGTTTTTGCGGAATTACATTATTATTTCTCCATAGTTTATATTCATCGCTTGTATCTTTTAGATCCGTTTTTTTTGCACCTAACTGAATAACAGATTCCTCGTAATTAATAGGATGGCTTGTTTTTAATCCTTTTAATTCTTCGGCTAATAGGCTATTAAATTTTTCAAAGCCCCAATCTTTAATTAAAAATTTCATTCTGGCTTTCATTCTTCTGTTGCGTTCTCCGTAGCGTTCAAATAACCGTAATACGCCTTCGGTTAAAGGAATGATTTCGTTGGCTGGCACAAATTCGTTGTAAAGGTGTGCGTGTATAGGTTGTGAGCCTAAACCTCCGCCAATCATTACTTTAAATCCATGAATTAATTTACCATGAATTGTTTTTGTTTTGGCAATAAAACCTAGGTCGTGCATAAATGCCATTGCGGTATCTTGATCTGTATTAGAAAAAGAGATTTTAAATTTTCGTCCCATTTCTTGACAAATAGGATTGCGTAAAAAATACTCTACAACGGCTTGTGCATAAGGGCGAATATCGAAGGCTTCGTTTTTATCTATACCCGCAGTATCAGAGGCTGTGATGTTTCTTACGGTATTGCCACAAGCTTCTCGTAAGGTAATTTTATCCTTTTCTAATTCGGCCCATAATTCGGGCGTGCGCTCTAAAGACACGTAATGAATTTGAATGTCTTGACGAGTGGTGATGTGCAATCGGCCAATAGAATATTCGTCTGATACGTCGCAAATTCTTAGGAGTTGTGTAGCGGTTAATCGACCTAAAGGAATTTTTATACGTATCATTTGTACGCCTTGCTGCCGTTGTCCGTATACACCTCTTGCTAGGCGTAAGGAACGGAATCGGTCTTCGTCTACTTTTCCATTTTTGTAGGCGGCAATTTTCTGTTCTAATTCTATAATATCCTGTTGAACAATTGGATTTTCTATTTCGGTTCTAAAACTTAGCAT
>JAHDBT010000030.1:0-5413 GCA_020630215.1 Bacteroidota bacterium | reverse complement strand
TATTTATTGGTTATTGCATAGCGTTGCCTTTCCGTTTATTATTTAAACAGCAAGTTGTACAGCAGCAGCAACAACAACAATTAATTATGTTTATGGTATTGACCATCGTATTTTGTTTTTAATTTTTACTTGGAATAAGTGCAAAAAAAATGTCTTTCCTAAAAAATTAGAAAAGACATTTTTGTGTATAGAATAAAAAAATGCCTTTTCTACAAATAAAGCAGAAAAGGCATTTCAATATTTTTATATTGATGAGTATATAACACCTGTAACTGCTGACCTAATTAGGACAGCAACAACAACAATATTGCGAAAAATTATTTTGTAAGTATAAACTCATACTGCAAACATAAGCAATGTTATTCAATTTTGCAATAGCTGGGGGTAACTTTTTTTTAGTAGTGAGCTGATTGCACCTGTTTTTTGTATAGATAGGCTCAAAATCATCCTCCCTCTTTTATCCTTAATTGATGTGGACTTGTTTTGGGAATTCGTTCAATAATGCCTCGTGCTTCTAAATCTAGTTTTACGGTTACTAGGTACCATTGTACGCTTCCTTCAAAGCTATCTTTTAGTTTTAAGATGGCTAGGTCGTTTACATCCTGGTAGGTTATGGGTTGGTATTCTTCAACGGTGGCAATGATGAAGTTTTTAAGTACATCATATTTGTGTTTTACGATATTTACCCCTTTTTTGCCTTCGGGATGTAAGGTTAGTATTTTTTCTTCGCTCATGATATATGCATTAATTTTTTTTCCTTTTGCATTGGATAGCAAAGTGTGTTTAGCTTGCTTAATTACTGGGCTTGTTTAACCGCATCTAACATGTTTAAAGCAGCGGCTGCAATGGCACTATCTGGAAATTCGATTAGGGCTTTTTCGTAGAAGGCACGACATCGAGTGCCATCGCCCATTTGTCCGTAGCAGTAGGCAATGTTGACCAAAGCCATTTCTTTAAAGCTAATTTTAGAGGAGCTTAAAATGGTGAGGTAGCGATATTTATCGAGCCATTCGTTGTTGGTAAAAAAATCGTAGCTTTTTTGGAAATAGGGAATGGCTTCTTGAAACTGCCCTTTAAGTACGGAGCGCATTCCCATTCGGTGTTGTTTCGTAAGGGTGTTTCTTAGGGTAAAGGATAGTGCTAGATAGGTAACCGCACCAGCTATCATGGCTATTTCGGGTTTTATTAAATACCATAAAAACATGAGGAGTGCAATCACCATCATTTGTGGTATTAAAGAGAGCCATCCTATTTTTTTTATGGTTGGGACGTTTTTCGACATTGGTAGTTTTTTTGGTTATTCTATATAGTTTGTGTAGGGTTCCCACAGAGTCGCACTGAGTTTTTCACGAAGTTGCACAAAGTTTTTTGGGACTTCGCTGCCTCCTTTTTAGGAAAATTACCTCTTTAAAGTCTGTAGGTACTTAGTTTGTTTTAATTGAGGAACACGAAGTTTTTTAGGCTTCGTTGTTTTCTTTTTTTACTTTAAAAGCTCCTTGTAATAATCTATTATTTGTTGAAATATGCCAAGTATATTATTTACTTCTGTTAGGTAATATACTTGGCTGTTTATTTTTATTAGGTCTTCATCAAGCAACATAAAGAGCCATTCGTTTCCTGTAGTAACACAGCCGTAAATTTTGTTAATTGTTGCACCTCTTTTTTGATTGTAAATACTAGCACCAATTAATTGTGCAGCGCATTGAGGTACACCTAATTCTAAGTCGTTTTTTTTTGCTTCTACAATTTGTATGATGGGGTAATTAATGTCGAAAGTACCAATATCTTTTGCTAGGATAAAATCGCATTCGCCTTTTAATCCCTGCTTATCATCTGCGGTTAAGGTATCGCCAGAGTAGATGGTAAAAAACTTATCGTTTCTATTCCGCAATTCTTTAAGTATTGGCACTACAATCCATTCCGATTTCGCCTTTTCGCTTCTAATAGGTAATTCTTCTACTTCTTTTAATTCTCGTTGCAAATTTTCGCTTGCAATTACAGGATTAAAGTTTTCTATAAATTTGGTTCGTTTGTTTTGGATACCAAATTTTTCACGGATTTCATTTAAAGAAAAATCACTATATGCCATTTTAAATGTTTTTTAGAATACCTTGGGATTGTAGATTGTACAAAGTAGTGCTGATTGCCTCAAGAGTCATCTAAAGGAATTATCATACATCTAAATTACATAAAATATTGGGTATAGACAAACTAGTGGCTTAAAACCTAAGCCCTTAATAGTACATTCTAGTATTCTCTTCCCTCCTACCCTAGCTTTCGCATTTGTGGGATTAGTGATTTTTTGGTTTATAATCAATTAACTTTCCATTTCAAAGTTATTTGAAATAAATCATTTCCTTTCCAGAAACAAAACACTTCACGACGTAGTTAAGCATCTATTTTTTCCTCCACTAAGTTCAATATTTCCTCCTCCAACTGCTTCGCTTGTGCTACCATTTCTTTTGCGGCTGTTAAGGTTTGGTTAATGTATGCTTTATCCTTTAAATCGCCTGCATTGATTTTTACATTGAGGTAAGCTCCAATCACCGCTGTTCTAGCACACGAAGCACCTACGCCTGCATCCGAAACAGAATTAGGATTGCCAATCTCTGCCATTGCTTTTAATACTTCAAAAGACGACAAGGCGGTTTTCATTACTTGCAAAGGCACTTCGATAGCGTTTTTGGTAGCAGCTTCTATGGCGGCGGTTCGTACTTGTATTTCTTCTTCCGATTTTTTAGGGAGGCGAATAGCAGCAATAATTTTGTTGAAGGCGTGGGTGTCTTCATCTACGAGGTAAAGGAGTTGGTGGTTAATGGCTTGTCCTTTTTCTGCCCAATCGGAAAACGCTTCCCAGCGTTTGTCCCACCCTCGTTTGTGTGCCGATAAGTTGGCGACCATTGTACCTAACGAAACGCCTAATGCGCCTACATAAGCGGCAATAGAACCTCCGCCTGGAGCTGGTGATTCGGAAGCGGTTTCGTTGGCAAAATCTTTTAAGTTTTTTTGTATTAGGGGGCGATTGTCCTCCGCAATTAAATACTCTATAATTTTCTTTTGGGGATCGAAGGGGCTTAACTCATCTAATCCTAGGGTTTTAATGGCAATACGGATGATTTCGTCGTCGGCGATGCCTGTAGAACGTTTTTGTTTTTTGAGGAAGTATTTGCCTGCATCGAGCATTACTTTTAGAGGTACTAACCCTACTAGTTCGGAGCCTGTTACTCGCATTCCTCGCCTAGTGGCACTTTTACAAACTTCGTCGAAAGCAATGTGCATGGGGGTTACCTTAATATCGGTTAGGTTCATGGATATTTGGGCAATGCCGTATTCTTCTATAAACCAGCCAATTCCTTTTACACATTTTAAAGCTCCTGGAATGCGAATGGCATTGCCGTCTTTATCTCTTACTACTGCGCCTCTCCTCTTTTTTACCCTTCCTGCTTCTCGCACATCAAAAGCAATGGCATTGGCTCGGCGGGTGGAGGTGGTATTTAGGTTCACATTGTAGGCTATTAGAAAATCTCTAGCTCCTACTGCGGTTACGCCTGTTTGGGCTACTCGCTCGTTAAATTCGGCAGGGCCGGCATCGGGTTTCCAGTTGGGGTCGCTTAGTTTTTTTGCTAAACCTTCGTACTCGCCACTACGCACGGTTGCTAGGTTTTTGCGCTCGGGTTTAGTCGCTGCCGATTCGTAGAGGTAGCAGGGAATGCCTAGTTCTGTTCCTGCTCTGGCGGCTAATTGGTGGGCGTATTGTGCGGTTTCTTCCATCGTAATGCCACTAATGGGTACTAGCGGACATACATCGGTTGCACCAAAACGAGGATGCTCGCCGCTGTGTTTTCGCATATCTATTAGCTCGCCTGCTCGCTTCATGGCACGTATGGCGGCTTCTACAACGGGTAAAGGTTCGCCTACAAAGGTTACTACGGTTCGGTTGGTGGCTTTGCCAGGGTCTACATCTAGCAAACGCACGCCTTCTACGCTTTCAATGGCGTTGGTTATTTCTTTGATGATGGTCATGTTGCGCCCTTCTGAAAAATTGGGCACGCATTCTATTAATTGCTTTGACATTTTGTTAATGGTTGATTTCCCTAGATTAAAATCTAGGTCTACAATGTCGGTCATCTCTACGAGATTTCAAAATTGCAGCCTTTGGTTTTGGGATATTTGATTATTAAAGCTTGGTTATTATTTGAAAATTGAGCATTGATAATTGGCCATTTTAAAGTACATCATCCAAATAATCGTCGATATTTTCTTTTTGAGTGGGATTTTTTTCAGGTGGTATGGTTAGTGGTGGGATGGCTTTTTTTGTTTCGGTTTTAGAGGCTTCTTTTTTAGTAATGTTTGTTTCGTTAGTTGCTAGTACATCCGATTTGGTGGATAATTGGTTTTCGGGGTGGAAGGGGGAATTGAGGTTGTGTATTTTAATGGCTTTTTGCGACATCACTAGCGAAACAATTAGCACTACAAAGGTTAGCAAGCCCAGCATTTCGAAGCGGTTTTGCATAATAAAGAAATCGTAGGAGCCGTGGATGACAACAGCCCAAAATAAGCCCATTAATGCTAGGCGATTTCGATTGGCATAATCGAATTTAGCGAGTCCTACAAAATAGCCCATAATAGCACCGAAGGCGGCATGTGCGGGTACTGCGGTGAACATACGGAGGATGGCAATTTCTACGCCTCCTTGCATTACGTAAATGATGTTTTCGAAAGCGGCAAATCCCATTCCTATCATTACGCCATAGATAATACCATCGTAGGGTTCATCAAATGCTTTATTGGGAAATAGAAAGACTTTTAGAAAAAAGAACTTGCCAATTTCTTCTGCTAAGGCAACAACAATAAAGGCATGGATAAAGGTCTTGAAAATATTAACCGAATGTCCGAAACCCAATTGTTCTCCATAATAGCCTATTATAAGTGCAGGTATCGTACTAAATACACCCATGATAAATGCCATTAACAAAATTTGCAATGGTTCTTTATCGTACTCGTCGCGCATGTATACATAAAGTATAATGGCAATAACGGGAGCAAGGGCAAGGGCTAAGGAGAGTATAAACATGGTTTTTAATTAATATGGTTAAATTGTTTTATGGCTATATGGTTGTATTGCTTTTATTGGGACGCACAATAAACACATTAGTCTATAAATGTGGAGGCAAAGGTAAATAAAAGTATTTTGAATTGGAGGGATAATTGACTATCTCGCTAAAAAAATAATAGGGAATGTGTATCTAAACATTAGACGAGTCAATTTTAGAGACAAAAAGGAGGTTTTTACTAGCAGTGTACAAAGAGTTATATCGCATGTTTTACGACTTAACAAATGCACAAAATTTAATCTTTAAATTTTAACTTGACTTTACTATAGGTTGTTATCCCAGAAGAACCGTAGGCTTTG
>JAHDBT010000523.1 GCA_020630215.1 Bacteroidota bacterium | reverse complement strand
TAAGTGCAAAAGATCAAGTAGAAATGACGGATTTATTTTTTATGCGTTACTAAGGAACGGAGAATAAATAAGTGTCCGAATTTGAGGAAATGTTTTGTGCTAGGCAAGGCGGCAAACCTCACGTTACGCTTGCGTAATAAGGGGTTTGTCAACGCAGCCTAGTGCAAAAAGAGGAAGTCAAAACGGACAGTTATTTAGTTTGCGTCCCTAAAGTACTTATTTTTTATTAAAGTCCCAATACAGGGCAATATAAAAGGAAAAAGAAAATGTAATTTTAAAGTATTTTTTTATTATTGTAATTTTTATACTAATTTTATAAAGCAAACGATTTTTTTACTCATTACTAATCCAAAATACCATGAAAAAATTACTCCTTAACTCTATGCTCATTTTTGCAATTGCGCTATTTTTTACACCAAACAGTTCGGCAGATATTATTCCACCCAACTCGCATAAACTCGAACAATGTGCCAGGGTAATGAACCTAGAAGAATTTCCCAACATTGTTTTAATTGCTCAAGATAATGGACCTATGAGCGATGAACCTGCAACCTACCAAATTGAAAATAACCAATGTTTAACTAAAGTTTATAAGTACAATTCGTTAAGCATTTATTGGGCAAACAAGGAGGAGGCAACCTCTATTAATCCTGATAATTTGCTGCTAGAAAATGCGCCAACGTATGGCGGTTATGTGGATGAAAGTAATCCCTTAATAAAAAAAGAGATCGAATATTCGATAGTTAAATTTGAAGGAGATGAATTGGGTTTGTATATCTCTAAAACGATTGCTGTATACATTGGAGCAGCTGAAAAAATAGAAACCTTTGAAAAGCCAATCAGCCCACAAAATATATTAAGTAATAACCAACAAGCACTCGAAGCAACACCCGATAAAGTAGGGCAAGGAAATACAATAACAGCAACAGATGCAGCAACAAGTACGACCGCTAAAAAAGGCTTCTGGAAAAAAATGGGCTGTTTCTTTAAAAAACTATTTGGTGGAAGTTGCTCGTAAGTGATGGGAGCAAAATAAAAAAATATGTTATACGAATATCAATTTTTATTAGCCTTACTATTAACCATCGCCACCGAAATTTCTGTACTGATTTTGGTAATTCATTATTTTTATAAATCTCAAATACTAACAATACCGCAAACTGGATTTGTAGGAGCTATTGCATCGGCTTTAACTTTGCCTTATTTTTGGTTTGTTTTACCCGCATTTATTACTAGCAGATTAGCTTTTATGTTGTGCGGAGAAACAACCATCATTTTTGTGGAAGCCATCTTGTACCAACAATTATTAAAATTGCGTTTTCCTCAAGCATTGTTTGCTTCCTTATTGGCAAATATCGCATCTATTATTTTAGGCTTGTTATTTTACTAAACATTACTATTTCGCATTCGCTAAATAGTAGTAATAGGTAGAAAGTACGCTTCGCTTTAGGTAGAAAGACGGCTTCGATTTCGCTATTTATTCGTCAGTTTTTAGATTCCCTATAAAACTCATGTAGCGAGCAGTCCTTATACATTATACAAAAGTACTTTCTACTTGTTGCCTTACTTGCAAGCAATTATTTAATTTGCCCAAGTGCCAGAAGAGGGGGCACACACAACTGGCACCGTACAATTACTACTAGGAAAGGTAAAGCGTAAATCCATAATTACAGGTATATGGTCTGACATATAGTGCATGGCATCGGCAATAGCTTGGCTTACTTCGCTGTTAGTTCCTGCATTAATATCGCCATTAAAATCAGAACCATCATTACCATAAGCATCGTAACTATTGGCAATATAACTTACAAAATTGCTGTTGCTTTGTATACTGCCGCTAAACATCCAAAAATCAAAGCGGTCGTCAATACCGCCACCAGAACCACCGTTGCCATAAGGGTTTCCAGCAGTACGAGGAGATTGAGTGTATTTGTTTATCTCACTAGCTGTATTACGTATCCATGTGCCTAACGGGTCGTTTAATGGGAAGCTGCCTGTTGTAGTAAGCGTGCCATAAGCAGGTTCGTAAGGAACTACAGGACCTAGAAAATCACTGGTCTGGAAGTTAAAATCGCCACCTACAATAACATTGCTATTGGCAGGAAGTGTAATTAAATAGTCCATTAAATCTTGTACCCCTAACGCTCTACGATCTCTATCCGCAGGGTCTTCGCCTACTAAATCTATCTCATCGTCGCCTGCTTTTAGGTGCATACTAACGATGTCTAAAAAAACAGTTTCATCAGGGCATTCTGCCTCTGGATTGCGCATAGATAATTGGTAGTGACTGTTGGCTCTAGGAGAAATAGTTGTTTTGCTGCCAATGGTAATACTGTTGTTTCGAGGAATTTCTGTTTGACTTACAAAGTCAAAAATATCGTCGTTATAAATTAACATATTTCCTAGGGGAGAAAAGGTATTGTAGCTCGTATAAACAGCAGCACGGTTATAGGTTTTTCCTAGCGTACCATTGTTGTTTAATTCGGTAACCAACATATCCGCACCTGCATCTGAGGTGAGTTCTTGTATAATAATAATATCAGCTCCAGCATCTTCTACAACTTGTCTAAAATAGCCCGATCTGCTTGCATCATTTCCAATAATATCAGCATTGGTAGCATCAGGAAAATTCAATACGTTATAAGTCAATACTCTAACGTCTGTTTGTGCAAGAACTAAATCAGTTGCAAAAAGCAAAATAAATATAAATAAGAATGATACTTTTTTCATAATTTTAGTTTGTTTGTAAATTAATTGTTTATGGGCTTTAAACAAAGGGGTGCAAATATACGATTTAACATGAAATTATGAAATTTTTTTTTACTAAAATGACAAGTTTTTATTAAGTGGTTTTGTATGATATTTGATGATATTTTGGTTATTTAAAATGTATAACACAAAGATAGCATATTGATTGTCTTATCACTTGTTGATGAAAAATAATGTGAAATAATGCTTAACTTTGGTATGCAAGGTTGTGTATTGTGACAGTAAAAAAACAAATGGTTTTATTACTTGAATTAATGGGTGTTTTATAAGAGCTTAACAACTAAAGATCGCCCAATTGCGGACGTAAAATAATGTCTTCTACTACGGTTCTATCAGATAAATGGTAGCAGCTAAAAACGGTTTCGGCAATATCTTCGGGGGGCATAATTCGGTTAGGATCTATTTCTACGCCATCCCAGGCATTGGTAAAGGTTGCGCCGGGCATAACGCTGCTAACTTTAATGTTGTGTTCTTTTAATTCGGCTCGTAGGCTGCGAGATAATCCTAGTAGGGCATGTTTGCTTATATTGTAAGCTGCACAGTTGGTAAAAGCCTGTAAACTTGCTACCGAACAGATGTTAAAAATATAGCCGCCAGTACCTTGTTCTAACATTTTTGGTAACAAAAAGCGACTCAAATGGTATGAACTATAAAGGTTAGTTGCCATTACCTGCTCTATATATCCTTCGGGTTCGTCCATAAAAGGATGTACTTGAAACATAGCGGCATTGTTTACCAATACTTCTACACTTGTAAATTGCGTTTTTACAAGGTTGGCAAAAGCCTGTACTTGTTTTTTATCAGCTACATCGGTTACTTGGCAAATAACTTTTATATCGGGATGCAGGGCTTGCAAATATGCTTTTAAGGCAGCCAAATCATCAGCATTGCGAGCACAGGCGGCAATGTTAAAACCCGCCTTGGCAAATTTAGTGGCAATAGCACGGCCTATTCCTTTAGTAGCTCCTGTAATAACTATATTCATGATTTGATTTTTTTTTTTTTAAACTTTAAAACTAACAACAACACTAATTAGATGCACAAAGAGAAATGGATATATTATGGTCATTTAAAACAACACCTCGTTCAACTAGCGCATCAGGTTAGAACAGGCAAGATAATTATAATCTTGAATAAGGTGGTTTTATTTGAGGATTTTATTACAGCAGAAGAACCAGAAAAAGTATTTAACTTTTTTGTAGATGATGAATTATGTGTAGTCAGTGTTACCAAAACAGCCGATAAAAAATTTGCCTATAAATTTGATGCCCCAGAGTTTTCTACCAGTACCATTGGGCAGAGACGTAAGTTAATGGATAGGCTGCAAAAGTTTAGTGCCGTATTTGCTATTAGCTTATTTTTATTAGTAGGCGTACTACCTGTTGCCTATTATTTTTACAACAAACATAAACAAGAACACACTATAGATTTAGGAGGACTCTCTTCATCGGCAATCGTGTCTCGAATTAGCAAGAACAAAAACAGCTATACCATAGATGGCCAAAAAATATCGGCAAATGCGTGGGCTTTTTATTCTTTTAAATTGAAAAACAATTGGTTTCATGGAAAAGCTCCCCTGGAATTGATAGCTGGAAAAACCTTTAGCAAAGAAACCCACTTGCCCATAGCCGTGCAAGACGAGTTTGAAGTGTTGTATGCAAGTGCTTCGCCTAGTGTTAGTCAGTTGCAGTTTAATAAACCCGTACCTAAACAAGTAAAAAAATACATATTACTTATACGAGAAGAATGCCTGAAAAATGAAAATGCCCCAGCAATTTCCGACAGTACACAACGCATGATTTATTGCGATTGTAAAAGTGTGCATTTTAAGGAGGAATACGAATTAGAAGGATTAGCACGTTTATATCATCAAAACACCTTGCCATCAGGAAATGCTACTTATAATCAAGATACTTACCAAACATTTATGGCAACAAGCGAATCGCAAGCTATTTTAAAAACCTGTGAAGAAGCAGTAACAAACTAACTAACCTAAGTTGGGTATGTAGTGCTCATATTTAACACTTAATGCTTAATTGTTAAATGGCTAAATTGTTTTTGTCAACGACTAAAAAAAAAACAATTAAAAGTTTTTGTTTTGAAGATTGCTAAGTGATGGTGAAAAAATAATTTACAAAT